>JANPNB010000320.1:0-3320 GCA_031427275.1 Alphaproteobacteria bacterium
CGATCACGGCTCGCTTGTTTCGCTCAGCCGCTATTCGACTGTTGGCAGTCTGATGGGCAATCTGGTCGGCGGTCGGATGGCAATCGAGGGGAGGCTTGCCCGCATGGTCTATGCCTCGCTCTACCGGATGCATCTCATCGCGATTCATGGCTGGCTCAAGGGCTTCGCCCTGATCTTGGTCGGACACGTCAATCAGATCGTCAGGCCGCGATTGAAATTGCACTAAATCGACCCGAAGTTTCAATGAGATTAGATACGGCTGGTGCAGTTGGGCCGAGGGAGACCGGCCGCTTCCGGTGATCGAAATGAAAAATAGACGCAATCGCAAATGATCGACTGAAGGTCGGCTTTACGTCCGTTCTTACGTGGAATCCTTATGCCTTAAAGTGGATAGCTCCGTTGAGCGGAAGGTGAAGCGACACTCGCCAGCGGATCACTGCGGCAATACCGAGACAGATTGTCGAGAAAGGCCAGGTCGTTCCGGCGCCGGGCACCGTCTGAGGCCCAGTCGGTATGTCCAGTCACACGCACTTCCGGGTGCGTCCAGAGCGGTGAGGCTGCGGGTAATGGCTCAACATCGGTAACGTCGAGGATCGCATGAGCCGGACGCCTGCGGCTGAGAGCCGCGAGCAACGCGGCCTCGTCGATCAAGGCACCCCGGCTAACATTCACCAGCACGGAGCCAGTCTTCATCAGGGCAACAGTCCTTTCGCCGAACAAGCGCGCGGTAGTCGGCTGGGATGGAGCGGAGAGTACCACAACATCTGCCTCCGGTAGGCGCGCGTCGAGACATTCCGGGCCGACGACCTCGTCCAAACAGTCCAGAGTCCCGGCAGTTCTCCGCACCCCCGTCACGACCGCCCCAAACGCGCGCACCCTTTCGGCCAAGGCCTGCCCAACAGCGCCGTAGCCGAAGATAACCCATCGCGTGGAGCAGATCTCACGAAAGGGAACGACGGTCCATTGCCGTGACGCTTGAGCATGCCGCCGCCGCGGTCTGCCCTGGAAATGATCCAGGACGCCGGCCAGAACATACTCTGCAATGCTGACAGCCTGGCCGTGGCTGGTTGTAACTACCACGCCGCGATGGATGAACGCTTGAACTGCCATCGCGTCCACGCCAGCCGTGCTGGTTTGAGTCCATCGCAGGGCCCTCGATGCCATAGCCAGATCGAGAAAGGTGGCAAGGCAAGGGGAGAACCATAGGTCCTCGCTCAGCCAGACGACTTCTGGTTGGACGATTTGCGGGCGGATTCGATTTCCGTTCGCCCACAGCGTCCCGCTGTCGTCCATGGCGATCCAATCCACTGGCGCTTCGGCAAGGTTGCCGTCCATGCGCTTAAGGAAACCCACGCTGACCAGAACTTGCATTTGTGCCTCTCTGCCTATGTCGAGTTATGTCAATACTAGGCTGTAGTGACAAATTAGGGGATTCCCTTTTTCTGTGAGTTCTGATTCAACACTGGCTTTTGGAGGTTGGTGTGGAAGGCGAGATACTCAGGGACGATCAATGGGAGATATTGCGCGAGTTTGTGCCGGGCGGACGCAAAGGCAAGCGCGGGCCGCGCAGTGACGGGCGTCGGTTTTTCGATGCGATTTTGTGGCTGGCGCGCTCTGGCAGCCGCTGGCGTGATTTGCCGGAAGACCGATTTGGCCCCTACCAGACGGCCAAGCGGCGCTATTATCGCTGGATCGAGCAGGGTATCTTCGACCGGATATTCGAGGCCGTGTCGGACGATCCGGACATGGAATGGATCGCGATCGATGCCACCGTCATCAGGGCCCAAGCCCAAGCCGCCGGAGCGCGGCAAAAAAGGGGGGACAGGAAACCCAGGCTCTTGGCCGTTCACGCGGCGGGTTCGGAACCAAAATCCACGCTGTAGTCGATGCGCTGGGCCTGCCGGTCCGCTTTATCCTCGGTCCCGGCCAGCAGAACGATATGGCTCCAGCCTGCGATCTGATCGACGGATTTGCGGCGGGTCAGGTGCTTGCCGACAAGGCCTATGATGCCAACAGCCTGTGCGAGAAAATCGAGGCACAAGGCGGAACTGTCGTCATTCCCCCACGCCGACACCGCAAACTGCAACGCGAATACGACCGCATCGCTTACAAAAACCGCTGGGGTATCGAGGGCTTGTTCGCCAAACTCAAGCAATGGCGACGCATCGCCACCCGCTACGACAAACTCGCCGCCAACTTCCTCGGCTTCGTCAAACTCGCCAGCATCATGTTGTGGCTGAAGTGATTAAATTGTCACTACAGCCTAGACTCATTTTCTGATTGATTGAATCGAATGGGGATTCCCAAGTCGGGTTGTTTCTGATTCAACCTGCTGGCTGGGATGGAGGTCAGCATGGATGGCGAGACCATATTCGAACGATCTTCGTGAACGGGTCGCTGCGGCGGTGGCGACGGGGCGAAGCTGCCGGGAAGTGGCGACGTTGTTTGATGTGAGCGTGGCGAGCGTCGTGAAGTGGTCGCAGCGACAGCGGGCGACGGGGAGTGCGGCGGCAAAGCCGATGGGCGGGCATCGCAAGCGGCTGCTTGAGCCGCACCGGGCGCTGGTGATCTCTCGGTTGAAGGAGGTTCCGGATCTGACGCTCAAGGCGCTGGTCGCCGAGCTGGCCGAGCGTGGCATCGCGACGTGCTCGGTGTCGGTGTGGCGGCTGGTGCGCTCGGAAGGAATGAGCTTCAAAAAAAAGTCTGTTCGCCGAGGAGCAGGACCGGCCGGCGGTCGCGCGAAGGCGGCAACAGTGGAAGAAGTATCAGGGCCGGCTTGATCCCCGGCGGCTCGTGTTCATCGACGAAACCTGGGCCAAAACCAACATGACGCCGATCCGCGGCTGGTCCCGGCGCGGCCGCAAGCTCGTCGCCAAGGCACCGTTCGGCAAGTGGCGCACGCTGACCTTCCTCGCCGCGCTTCGCCACGACCGGATCGACGCGCCCTGCGTGCTCGACGGGCCGATCAACGGCGAGAGCTTCACCGCCTACGTCACCCAGTTCCTCGTGCCGACGCTCAGCCCCGGCGACGTCGTCATCATGGATAATCTCGGCAGCCACAAAGGCCGGGCCGTCCGCGACGCGATCCGTGCCGCTGGAGCCAGGCTCATCTTCCTGCCGCCCTACTCGCCCGATCTGAACCCGATTGAGCAGATGTTCGCCAAGGCTCTCCCGAGCGAAGTCGAGGGGCTCAAGCTGCTCCTGCGCAAAGCCGCCGAACGCACCGTCGAGGCGACATGGCAGCGCATCGGAACCCTGCTCGACGCCTTCCCGCCACACGAATGTGCCAATTACCTCAGAAACAGCGGCTACGCTTCAAC
>JANPNB010000321.1:0-1748 GCA_031427275.1 Alphaproteobacteria bacterium
GTGGCGTCGGAGCCTTCCAGAACCAAAGTACCAGCCGAAGCTGGAGCCGAGACGGCCAAAGCCAACGCGGCTGCGCTGCCCAGAGCCAAAGTCAAAAACTTGTTCACAGTGTAACCCTCCAATTTAGAATTTCGACACGACGTCGAACTCACCCACGCTCGAATAGAAATAGGAGACACTCGGGGGCGAGCGTCACAAATAGCGAACTGTCGCCATCAAACGCCAAAAATGTGGCGAGTCAACGCGAATTAAGGCCAAGTTAAGCTTTTCACCCATGGGCGGCTAAGTTAGGCCGGATAATTCCCCCTGCGCGGGAATTTTAACGGTCTTCCGCATATTTCATTGCAGTCTGGATACACAAAGCGCCCGAACAAATCCCGATAAACCTGGGTTCGAGGCCGGAAATTGACCGCCAATTGTGGCGAAGCCCCACCAACGGGCGCTTGCTTTAATGTGGCCCGGTTGGGCACAGTGGTCCCATTGATAGTCGCCTCGTTTTTTTGAAAGCAGATCCTTTGACGATTTCGTCTCCCGGCGCGCTGAAGTCCGCGTCACCCAATCCCATGGCCTCGGTCGAGGCGCTGATTTCTGGTCTAGAGGGGGTGGGCTATATCGCGTCGCGCCGCATCGCCACGGCTCTCTATATGTCGGTCAATCTGCAAAAGCCTATCCTGGTCGAGGGATCAGCCGGGGTGGGCAAGACCGAGCTGGCGCTTTCGACCGCCGCCCTGCTGGGCCTGCCGCTGATCCGCATGCAGTGTTATGAGGGCCTAGATGAATCCAAGGCGCTGTACGAATGGAAGTACGGCAAGCAGCTGCTCTATACTCAGATCCTGAAAGACCGCATGGGCGTGGCCCTGGCCGATGCGCCGGATATGGACGCCGCCATGGTGCGCCTGCACGGCATGGGCGACCTGTTCTTTTCCGAACCCTTCCTGGAACCCCGCCCGCTGATGATGGCGTTGCGCGAGGAGGGCGGTTGCGTGCTGCTGATCGATGAGATCGACAAGTCCGATGAGGCGTTTGAGGCGTTCCTGCTGGAAGTGCTGTCGGCCTATCAGGTCTCGGTGCCAGAGCTGGGCGTGATCAAGGCCAAGACCCCGCCCATCGTATTCCTGACTTCCAATAATGTGCGCGACCTGGGCGACGCCTTGAAGCGCCGCTGTCTGCACCTGCACATTCCCCTGCCTGAGGCAGCATTGGAGCGGCGCATCGTGTCAAGCCGGGTGCCGGGCATTGAAGCCGAGCTGGTGTCGCAACTGGTCAGTTTCGTACAGTCGCTTCGGACCCTGGACCTACGCAAATCCCCCTCAATCTCTGAGACCGTCGATTGGGCGCGCGCGCTGATCCTACTCAATGCTGAGTCTCTCGATGGCGAGGTGGTCCGCGACACGCTCAATGTTCTGCTGAAGTTCGAGCAGGACATCGTGGCCGTCGAACCGCAGATCGTTGAGATTCTGCGCAAGCCGCTGGCCTGACGCCATGCAGGGTGCCCTCGAAGATTTCTTCCGGGCGCTGCGGGCGTCTGACGTCCGCGTGTCGCCTATCGAAGCCATAGATGCCCATCGCACCGTGGCGGCCATCGGCTTTTCCGATCGCGAGCTGTTCAAGGACGCCCTGTGCGCAACCCTGGCCAAGAGCGCCGAGGAGGTTGACCGGTTCGACCGGGTGTTCGACACCTTCTTCACTCGCAAAGCGTTCGAGGCCGCGCCGCCCGCCGACGGCGACCCGATGGAGGGCCTGCCAGA
>JANPNB010000322.1:0-1694 GCA_031427275.1 Alphaproteobacteria bacterium
AGACCATCGAGATCGCTGCTGACCTGGCAGAGGCCATGGCCTGACGGATTGGCGCCAGAGCAAGTTCAACCTGCGTCAACTCAAGAAGCTTCCTGATTAGAAACCTGCCTCAGCCTGCGGGCGCCGGGCCCACTTCAGCCGAAATTTCAGGCCCAGAGCACGGCAGATTTCAGCGGATTTCACGGAAACAGCATCCGCTTTGGCGCTCCAATGGCTCATTTCACGCAACCGTTGAGCGGTGGCTGAGGCAGGTTTCTAATCAGGAGCCGAAATAGGGCAACTCCACCGGCCCCAACAGCGGCTTGGCCGGCTGGGTTCAGGCTGGCAGCGCCCAAATGCCCAACATGCCGCCACCCAGTGCAATCACCGCGCGGCGTGCCAACCCTGACAAAACACGCTGGGATCCGGCCGCCAGCCGGTCTATCGCTTGAAGATCCATGCCCATGCCCCTTGAATGCGGCCCAGGCTCGCGGCCAAGGCGACGCCAAACGCGGCGCAGCCACGCCCTTTGGCCAATGCCGTTATCGGCGGTGCAAACAGCCCGCGCAGGGTTACCCAAAGCGACAACTTGTGCTTGACGTAGAGCGCACCGGTGCCCCTTGCTCGCCGCAGGACAGCCCGCCAATGCGGGCCCGGCTGGTCCCTAAGGGGTGATGCGAAGTGATGATGAACGCGAACCGCGCCACATCGGCCGATCAAAGCGCCGCTCGACAGGGCACGGAGCACGAAATCGGTTTCCTCGCCTGCGCCGTACCACTGGCCTACACCAAGACGCTCGTCGAACCCGCCGTGCGTCTGAAACATCGTTGCCCGCATGAACAGGCTGATCGAGCTGGCGTCGCCACCTCGGAAGTTGCGCCAGGCCGTGGCTGACAGCATCTGCCCGTCGTCGGCCATGCCGCCCTGTGCTTGCACCCGTTCTACCCACTGCGCGACCAGTGCGCTCCACGACGGGTGCAAGGCAAAGGATTGCGCAACCTGCGCTATCAGATCAGGCTCGTACCAGCAGTCGTCGTCCGGAAACGCAATGACATCCCCGCTTGCACCTGCGATGCCCAGGTTGCGCGCGCGCGACAAATTCGGTTTGTCGAGACGCAGGTGTTGCACAGCCAATCCGGCACTGCGGGCCTGATCGACATAGGGCACCACGCGGTCATCGACATTCTGGTCGACGACGATCAACTCCCAGGGCCTCGTCGTCTGCACGCACAGGCTGGCTACCAGGCGCCCGATGTCGTCGGTGCGGTGGATGGTGGCCAACACCAGCGAGATCTTCATAGTGTCGCCTCTATTGCGCGCTTACGCGATCGCCAGCATTGACAGTACTACTGACATAGTTGCAATCACAAATATTTTTCACTCCAGCCCTTAAATTCCCGTCCATTTATGGCCATTTTGCGTTAACCCAACGCTTGCATGACCGCCAATTGTGTATAGCTTTGAACATCCAAGGCGAAATAGAGGTTCCTCGCGCATGATTCAAACGTATAGCCAAATCTTCTCTGAATGTCGCAACCGGGTTTGCCGTGGACGTACTTCCCGCATGCCGTCGAAAAGCAGTTAAATACTCTGCCAAATACGTGGGCTGAGAACTCTTCGCTAGCCTTAGCCAAAGATCATAATCCATCGCGTACTTGTACTCCTCATTAAAGCCGCCAACTTTTTCAAAAAGGCTTCGCCGAATAAATACGGTT
>JANPNB010000323.1:0-10102 GCA_031427275.1 Alphaproteobacteria bacterium
GCTCGCCGCCAGCCGATCCTGAACGGCCGCCCAATCGGCCGCACAACCGAAAGCTCCACATTCGAACACAATCAATGGACCAGGATTGGCCATTCCAGACCACACAACGCGCAGCCGACGCCCGCCGATGTCGATGAGTTCGCCGCGAAATTGATGATCGGACGATGCACGGGTCGTCATGCTGGCCTTCATCCTTCGAGCGTCATCCATACTGATTAGACTGCGCGCCAGTGGGGTGTCATTGCCCCTAATCGACCAACCCTTGCAACTTTGCCGCCCATCGCCGCACCCGTTCGGGTCCACCGAGTAGTTGTCGGTTCAGCCCAACCCGCTTGAACCAGTAGTGGAGACCCAACAGGTCGGTGATCCCCATGCCACCGTGAACTTCGGTAGAGGTACGCGCGACGAACCGACCAACCTCCGAAAGATGAGCTTTTGCATGGGCAGCTGTTAGCGAGCTCTCGTCGGCCACGGCGTCAAACGCGTAAGCCGCATACCATACAAGAGACCGGCAGGGCTCAACCTCCGCGGCCATCTCAGCACACATGTGTTTCACAGCTTGGAATGAGCCGATGACGCGACCGAATTGCTTGCGCTCCTTGGCATAGGCGACGGCCTTTTCGATCATCGCATCGCAAGCCCCCAACGTGTCTGCCGCCAGGAGGACCCAACCCGCGTCACGCAAGCGAGCAAGGCCCTGCGGCCCACTAGATAAAGGCTCACAGGCAACATGCTCAAACCTTATCGTGGCCATTCGTCGCGTCTGATCAAGACCCGGCATCGGGTCGATGGTGAGGCCGACAGCGCTGCCGCTCACCAAATGAAGGCTTCCAGTCTGGTCCGCCACGACAATCAAGTCAGCTCCGACTCCATCCAGTACGAAGTGCGCGAGACCATCCAACCGCCGTTGCGCAAATGTGACCCCCGCTCCGTCCCGCGCACCAGTGACGTGTTCGGCGATGGCGATTGCAGCCGTGGCGGCACCGGACGCGAGTCTTGGCAACCATTCGGCATTCTGGGCTGGCGTACCACCTTCCATCAGGGCCAAGGGTGCGAGCATCGCACCAAGAAATGGACCAGGGCTTACAAACCGGCCAAACGCCTCGGCTGCAAGCGCAGCATCCAGCAAAGTCAGCCCCAGACCACCATAGGCCTCTGGAACGAGCATTCCCGCTAGGCCGAAGTCCGCCATCGCCGACCACAGATCCGCGCTATCGACCCCGCCATCGGCGTACCGGCGAACCTGGCCAAGTGAGGCAACGTCGGCCAAGGTCTTGAGCAACGCATCCTGCATCATGCGTTGTTCTGCGGTAAGGGAAAAATCCATCTTTTAGACCACCGCGAGCTTGGGTTCGCGCGGTAATCCCAATCCGCGCTCGGAGATTATGTTCTTCTGAATCTGTGCAGTACCACCGCCGATGATCAGACCAAGATCGAACATGTAGCTGCGCTGCCAGTTGCCTTTCGCCCGCAAATGAGGACCGTCTTCATAGAGCACGCCCAGTTCACCCAGCGCATCAATCGCCAGAGCGGCAAGTTGATGGTTCAGCTCGCACCCCTGTAGCTTGACTACCATCGCCGCCAAGGCAGCAGGCTCACCGGTCATCGTCGCTGTCATAGTACGCAAACCATTGAACTTCATCGACAAAACTCGCGCCTGAAGTTGCATAAGTCGATCTGCCATGATCGGATCATCGATCAGCCTTTGGCCGTCCACGGTCTCCTCTGTCATCAGCGTAACCAGAGACTGCAGTCTTGCCTCTGTCGCGTTCGGATCCCCAAGCATGCCGCGTTCGTGCTTTAGGGTTGCGTTGGCGACGAACCACCCACGTCCACGCCCCCCCACCACCGCACTTTGTGGCACTCGGACATCGGTGAAGAAAACCTCATTGAACTCAGCTGAACCCGTCATAGTTTTTAGCGGCCGAACCTCGATCCCAGGCGTCGACATTGGAAACAGGAGATAAGAAATTCCGTCGTGTTTTGGGGCCGTTGCCTCGGTTCTTACCAGGCAAAAGATCATGTCGGCTTGGGCGGCTGTTGAGGTCCAGATTTTTGAACCCTGGATCAGGAAGTCATCACCATCTTCCACGGCCTTTGTCTGAAGTGCCGCCAAGTCCGAGCCAGCCCCCGGTTCCGAATAGCCCTGACACCAAACCACCTCGCCTCGAAGGGTTGGACCAATCCATGCTAACTTCTGTTCCTCTGAACCCACCTCCAGCAGGGTCGGGACAAGCATCGATATGCCCTGTCCGGCCAACCCCCGCGGCGCGCCTGCCTTGGTGAATTCTTCCGAGATGATCCGTGACTTCAAGATGTCCGGCTCGGCGCCATAGCCACCATAACGTTTGGGGATAGTTCGAGCGGCATAGCCGTGCTCGATCAGCCGACACTGCCACGCCAAAGCCGCCTCCCGCGGGCGGTCCGCACCGGCACCATACGCAAAATCTGCGCGGTGGTCGTCGAGAAAGCCACGAACCTCATCACGGAAAGCCGTCATCTCATCGTCGAGTTTCAAATCCATCGCGCGGCCTCATTTAGTAACCTGCAATTACGAGCACCGGACGGAAGCCGATTCAAGTCTCACCCTGGGGAAGCTGACGCCATGATCGAGAAGTCTGCGTCTATATAACCGTCGGGCGATCCAGCGATGGTGATTTGGTCGCCAGTTCGCGTGGATCTGTAGGGGGCGTAGAGCGCGTAGGGGCAGAAAGCACAGTTCTGTCCAAATCACGGCGCGGGCCGCAGATAAATAGGGTTCCCAAGGGCCAGGAGCTTGCCGTCTTGATCCCTGACATCAAATCGCAGCCATTGAGGGTGCTCGTCGGCCAAGAAGGTAAAGGTTCTTGAGTCTTGAGGAGAGAGGACAGCCAAACTCCCGAGACCAGCGAGCTCGGAACCATTGCCTGCGAGGCTGAGGCGTGCGCCCGCAGGGACACCAGCCACTGTAACCTTGACGGATATGGGTTTACCCACAGCCACAAGCAACTCATCGCCCATCTCGACAGTGGTCGATCCAGCTGTCGCCAAGACCGCCAGCATCAAGTCACCCCTGCCCCACACATCTACGAACACGTGACCCTGACGGATTGCGCGAAGAATTTCCTTTTGAGAGAGGTTTTGGGCGTGAACCACGGTGGTCGGCGTCCCGATTGGTGGGCCTTTGGCGGGGTCATGATTATCAGAGCCACCAATTGCCGCGATGCGGAACCCAGAGTTCAAGCGTTGTTCCCAAAACGCGACTCCAGAAAATGGTCCTTCTGCGCCGAACAGGGCCAAGCTTGCGCCGTTGATGACTTCCATAGCTGGGACGCGCGACCAGTCCGTATCTGCATAGGTCCACCCACAGCCCATGCAGGTCTCGCCCGACGGTAATGCGGGATGGTTGACGGACAGCACCCCTCCTTTGGCTTCTATTTGAGCCAGGATGGGGGTGAGGTTCGGCGCGCGGGGACCACCCAACTGGAAGTCAATGAAACCCGTGGGACCAAATAGGTTGGCGTGACCCTCAAATGTCGTGATCTCGCGACCTGAAATTACCAGCAGGCCGTCGAAGTAGGGCGCGAGCTCGCGGATCGAGTGACTTTGCGAAGTAGCGTTGTGATCGGTGATGGCGATGAAGTCGAGATGCCGCTCCGTCGCGGAAATCAGTGTCTTGAAGACCGGGCAAGGGACTCGCGAGCCACGTTGAGACGCGCACGTGCCATCGGAGTGGGCCGTATGCATGTGAAGATCACCGCGATACCAACCGACACTGGGGTTGATAGGCGCTTCCATCACAGCCAAGGCATCAGCGTCATTGTCATTGTCAAACCAGATCCGTGCCTGGAAGGCGGCTGACTTCCCAGACCGGATGTTCGGCACGCCAAGGACCAATTTCCAAATGCCAGACGTGACGGGTCCCGGAAGGTAGGAGGGTGTCGCATCGGCCTCTTCAATGACGATGCGAGCCTTGTTTCCGCCGCTCCAGCCCCGGAACCGGACTGGGTCTCGGAGACCCAAGTCAATTACGCTGCGATCAGCTTGTCCTGTATAGGTAAACTCGACAGTCAGGCGATGGGTGCCTCTTGGAACGCGGAACGGAACTTCGCGATAAGTCTCGTGGTCGGTGCGATCAAGTGAGCCCGTGAGGCTCAAATCCGGCGGGGTGTCCTGCCCATTTGCCCCGCCGCACCAACTCAGCCAGATCAGCGAGACTAGACTTACCCAACCGACGCATCGCAAAGTCATGATCCCTTTTCGATCGGGCGAAAAGCCGCGCGATTTAGTCTCTTTAGCAAGTAGATAGCCGCTGCTTTATATAGCGCAATCACATGAAACTTGCATGGGATTGGCGTTTGTGACCATGTTATGGGATCGAATATCGCATTGGCTCGGCGGCCCTGCAGGTCGGTTCTTCGGGACCTAGGCCATGTACCCGCCATCGACCCTCTCCGAAAATTTGGTCACCGCGCCGCATTGGGCAAGGTGAATATCTACACCCGGAAAGGGACATGAAATGACGACTGGTACAGTTAAGTGGTTTAACGGCCAAAAAGGCTTTGGCTTCATTCAGCCTGATGAAGGCGGAAGCGACGTTTTTGTGCACATCTCAGCGGTTGAACGCGCGGGCCTCGGCACGCTGCATGAAGGCCAAAAGGTGAGTTACGAGCTCGAGCGCGACCAGCGCAGTGGCAAGATGTCGGCGGGCCAGCTTCAAGCCGGTTAAGTCTACTCATCTATCCAACGTTGAACAGGTCGGCTCACGCCGGCCTGTTTTCGTTTGGGGATTAAGGCGTAGCTCCAACGTTCCTTTAAGAAAATTTGCCTAAGCTCATGCCACTAAGCTCGGCATCGGCCAGGAAAATTTCATGTCTATTACAAAAGCTGCAGATCGCATGAAGGCCTTAATCGGCAGATACCTGCGAGATCGTCGCGGCGTGACAGCACTCACATTCGCCCTGTCTTCGATGGTGTTGCTCGGAGCCACCTTTGCTGCGATCGATGCTTCGCGGGTGTCGTCGGCGCGAAGTGAGCTTCAGGATGGATTGGATGCCGCCATCCTGGCCGCCGGGATCAAGAATTCGACGGACTCGATAGTGGTGAACAAGGTCGGTAGCGACTTTATCAAGGCGCAACTTTCAACCAACCCGAACCTGCAGAATCTTACGGTCAACTTCACGCTCGGTCCGAAGACCATTACCGGAACCGCCTCGGCAGACGTTGACCCCATCTTCATGGATCTTTTCACGGGGTCACTCGTGAAATTGACCGCTAATTCCGAGGTGGTGCGGGGTCAGGATCAAACCATCGAGCTCGCGCTCGTTCTGGATACGACCGGCTCAATGGCAGGGACCAAGATTACCACACTCAAGACGGCGGCAACTTCCCTTGTCACCAAGCTTTTTAGCGGCAATGCGACCGGGGTAAAGATCGGCGTCGTGCCCTTCGCTAACTATGTGAATGTCGGGGTGGCATCACGCAATCAACCTTGGGCCACCGTACCGGCCGACTACTCGGTAACGACACCTGCTAAAACGACGACGACAACGCCATCCTGTGACAAGACAACTTGCATCTATGAAAACTACAGCTGCACGAAATACAATGACGGGGTACCATATAATGCCGTTTGTACCCGAACTTTGAGCTGTACAACCGTCAAGCTCAATCCTTGTCCAGGTCCGGTAACCACCACGACTCCGGCTTACACCTCAAACTATACATTCCGCGGATGCTATGGCTCGCCTAACTATCCTCAGAATGTTCGGGATAAGGACCTGGGGCGCAAATACCCAGGATTCCTGAACCTGAACTGCTCAAAGCAGATTACGCCACTGACCTCCACAGCGGCGACGGTGACGACGGCGATCGCCGCCCTTACCGCATCAGATGAAACCTACATTCCGGCTGGCTTGGCCTGGGGCTTCAACATGCTGTCGCAGATTCAACCCCTGACCGATGCCGCTGCCTATGACACGACTGGGCCGAACATGAAGCCCCGCAAGGTCCTGATCTTGATGACCGATGGTGCCAACACTAAACTCATGAACACGGGCAATGGAGCCCATAACGGCAGCGTGGTCGCGCCAGCCCGGGCGGTAGAAGCCGACAATTGGACGGCAGAGCTATGCACCTACATGAAGGCTGAAAAAATCGAGATCTATACGGTGGCCTTCGAAATACCTGTCGGTGACAATATCTCGCGAGACATGGTCAGGAACTGCGCCACCAACGCTGCGCATTATTATGAAGCTACGGACTCGGTGGCACTGATCGCAGCTTTCGAGGCTATTGGCGCATCGCTTCAATCACTTCGAATATCCAAGTAACCTAACCCGAAACGTGAATAAGCGCAGTGCCCACAAGGTCCTGCAGGCGGGGTGTCTCGGGATAGGGATGGTGACGATACTGTCGGAATCCCTCGGCAAGCGCGACGCCAAGATGGCGACCACGGCGGGCGGTCCAACGCTCCATCGAGGCAAGGTGGTCGCTGATGCCGTGTTGTTTGGCTACCCAGGCATCTTGGCTCACATGGGCAGAAAGCATTGCGCGCTTGGCGGCAAAGCCCAGCGTAACGTCCACGCCAAAATGGGGTTGAACCCTGAGACCTTCGCGATCACGGCCTTCGATCGGATCCATAAAATAGAGATGAGGGATTACGGCCAGGGGTTTTGAGGGGCCAGTGCGGTAGTTGGGAACAGACGCGGCAAAGCAGGCATCCCGAACAAGCAAACTGATCGCTTCATGGTCTGGATGATAGTCCACAGGAGCGGCTGTGATCACCACATCAGGCACCGCCCACCTCACAGTTTCGGTGACGGCGCGGCGACCCGCATCATCATTGAACACCCCCAGATCTGGCAATCCGATACAGCGATAGTCCGCGCCTATCACGGCGGCTGACGCAGTGGCTTCAGCAATGCGGACCGCCGCAGCTTCGGTCGGCGACAGGGTCTCAGAACCAGCCTCCCCGGCCGTTGCGGTGGCTATCTTAATCTGGTGACCTGCTGCAGCCAACAACGCTAGGGTCCCAGCGCAAAGGGTCTCAACGTCGTCTGGATGAGCATGAATGGCTAGAATGGTGGCCATCGCGCTCTCCAGGCTCCAAGAAACACGAAATCTCTACAGCCAAATTCTTCCCCGAGCGAGCCAACTTGATCATTGAGCACACCGGGGAGGCTCGTCCGCAAACTTCAAATCCGATAAGACAAGGTCATGCCAATCACCAGCGCCTTCAAACCGCTCGCAGCCAAGCCCCTGAAACTTAGCGATCTTGCTCAGTTGCGGCGTGATCATGGTTGAGACCTTTGATCACATTATAATTGGTGCTGGATCAGCCGGATGCGTGCTGGCCAACCGGCTTTCAGCCGATCCAATAACCCACGTTTTGGTGCTGGAAGCGGGAGGTAAGGACGATTGGATTTGGTTCCATATTCCGGTCGGGTACTTGTTTTCTATAGGAAATCCGCGCGCTGATTGGATGTTTGAGACCCAGGCCATTCCTGGCTTAGACGGACGGAAGCTGGCCTATCCGCGGGGCAAAGTGATCGGCGGGTCGTCGGCGATTAACGCCATGATTTATATGCGCGGTCAGGCCGCTGACTATGACAGTTGGCGGCAACGGGGCTTGAGCGGCTGGGGCTGGGACGACGTCTTGCCCCAATTCCTAGCCCAGGAGGACCACATCGCCCCGCTCGGCCCCCTGCATCGCAGCGGGGGAGAATGGCGGGTGGAGCATCCCCGCATGCGCTGGGATGTGCTGGACGCTTTTGCGCAAGCTGCTGAATTAACTGGGATTCCGGCCAGTGATGACTTCAATGGCGGCGACAATTTCGGCTGCGGCTACTTCCAGGTGAACCAGAAGGCCGGACGGCGCTGGAGCGCGGCCTCGGGGTTTCTAAAGCCGGTGCTGAAGCGGCCCAATCTGAAGCTGGAAACCAACGCCCAAGTCACGAAAATCATTATAGAAAATGGTCGAGCGGTCGGCGTGACGTGGCAGCGCGACGGACGATCCTTTGAGGCGCGGGCGCGGGGCGAAGTGGTGCTGGCTGCGGGCGCTGTGGCGTCGCCGCAACTCCTTGAATTATCAGGGATTGGCGACGGGAAACGGCTCTCCAGTCTGGGGATTGAGACCAAGGCTCACCTGCCCGGCGTCGGGGAGAACCTGCAGGATCACCTACAGATCAGGCCCTATTACGGGGTCAGCGGCGTGGCGACCATGAACGATCTCTATGCTTCGTGGTGGCGTAGACCCTTGATGGCATTGGAGTATTTGGCGTTCCAGCGCGGGCCGATGTCCATGGCCCCGTCGCAGCTGGGGGCGTTTGCCAGGTCGAGCCCAGACCAGGCGACGCCCAACCTCCAGTTCCATGTCCAGCCCCTGTCGCTTGAGCGGTTTGGGGAGGCCCTGCACCCCTTCCCAGCGATCACCATTAGCGTCTGCAATCTGCGTCCGACGAGCCGCGGGAGCATCCATGCAGCGGGGCCGAACCCGACCGATAAGCCATTGATTCAACCGAATTATCTGTCGACGCCGCAGGACGAACAGGTGGCTGTCGACGCCATGAAACTGGTCCGGCGGATCGTGGCTCAGGCCCCTCTCCAGAGGTTCAGCCCGCAGGAGCGAAGGCCAGGCCCCGAGGCCCAGTCTGACGCAGAGCTACAGGCCGCCGCCCGGGCTCTGGGCACCACGATTTTCCACCCGGTGGGCACCGCGAAGATGGGATTGTCCAGTGATTCCAGTGCTGTAGTTGATGAGCGGCTGCGGGTTCACGGCATCAGTGGGCTGCGGATTGCCGATGCTTCGATCATGCCGACCATCACCTCGGGCAACACCAATTCGCCGACCATGATGATCGCCGAAAAGGCGGCCGCGATGATGGTGGAGGATAGGCGGTAAGCGGGATGGAAGTGGGCGCATAGGTGTATGTTTGTTGCATGTTCTATGGTGGTCTGTTGCAGGCCTAAGCGGCAGCTCGACCCACGCGGCTGAGATCATCAAAATCCAGGATCGGCTCGATGAGATGTCGCGCCAGATGGGCGACCACCGGCACCACCACCCCGTCTCCCGCCAGGTGGTAGGCATCGTTATAGCGCGCCGGCAAAATGTAGCTGTCAGGCAGACCCATCAGCCGCGCAGCCTCCCTCGTCGTCAGCAGCCGGGTGCGAACCACCGGCCCCTCCACTACAATCAGGGTCTGACGTGAACTGCCGCCCGAGGGGGTGCGCAGGCAACCGGCCAAGCCATCGAACCGAACCTCGGCGCGCTGGACCTTGCCGCCTCGCCCGTCGGCGCGGGTGCGGCGATAGACGGTGCCGACCTCGCGTTGGCCGGTGGCTTGAGCGCTGGCGATCTTGGCGCGGTGCAGCGGGGTCATCAAGCTGAGCAGGTGGTCCGTCTTTGACGCGTCATGCCAAGCGACATTCTCCGTCTCGATCAAAGCGGCGAGGGCTGGCGGCGTTACGGTGGCAGCGGGTAAGTTCCACCACATAGCAGCGGCCCGGACCGGGGGCGGCAGCCGGTCATAGGCGGCGACCAATGGGTCCGGCACCCAGTGCGGCGGAGCCTCATCGGCCACCAACCCAGACGGTAGGGCGACGCCCTCTGTCACCGCCAGAATGAACAGCCGCGGTCGCGACTGGGGCACGAAAGCCTTAGCATCAATGCCCAGGGCCCCGAACCGGTAGCCGGCCTCTGCCAACACCGTGGCAATGGCGGTGAAGTCGGCCCCGCCTTTGGAGGTGATCGCGCCATAGACGTTCTCCAATACCACAAGGCGCGGCCCTGACCCGCGCAACCCCTCCATCAGTGACCAGAACGGCCAGAAGGTGCCTGAGCGGGTGGGGGCACCCGCCGTGCCCAACCCGCGATTTCCGCCAGCCAGCGACAGGTCCTGACAGGGGAAGGAGGCCCAGGCCAGATCAGGCCGTCCGGGTAGGTCGTCTGAGGTCAGGCTTGAGACGTCGGCGCAGACCAGTTCCTCTTCGCCCCAATTGGCGCGGTAGGCGGCCGCCTTGCGAGGGTCAAAATCATTGGCAAAGGCGCACGCCCACCCTGCGCCAAGCCCGGCCCGCGCCATGCCGCCTCCCGCGAAGAATTCGTAGAACTGGCGCACGGGGT
>JANPNB010000324.1:0-9865 GCA_031427275.1 Alphaproteobacteria bacterium
GGGCATCCTCCCGCCACCTGGAGATCGTGCCTGTCTCAAAGGCCCCGCTCGACTGACCGTGTCCTAAGTAGTCAAACCGCACATAGCTACGACCCTTAGCGATCGCCCAATCAGCCAGGGCTTGGGCCTTAGCTCCAGCCATGTCTGACTTAAATCCGCCAAGCCAGACCACTGTGGGTCCTGATCCTCGAACCCGTCGCCAAGCCAAGTATTCACCGTCCGGCCGTTCTAAAGTGCCGATCTCTTCAATCATCCCGTCGTCTTAGCGTCATGCAACCGACCCGTCAGCCTGACGACGGGCTTTACCTGTCACAAGTGTGCGCTATGCAGAGGGCTGTGACCCTACCACCAGATTTCACCCTCCTGCAGGTCGTCCCCGAGCTCGAAACCGGCGGGGCCGAACAGAGCGCTATAGATGTGGCGCGCGCCGTGGTGCGCGCGGGAGGTAAGGCGTTGATCGCCACACGGGGCGGTCGAATGACGGCGCGCCTTGAGGCCGACGGCGGCAAGCTGGTCCCGATGCCGGTTCAGTCGAAGAATCCACTGGTTATGCTTGGCAATGCTGCTCGCCTCGCCGATCTAATTCGAAAAGAGCACGTCAGTTTGGTCCATGCGCGGTCTCGTGCACCGGCCTTTTCAGCCCTTTGGGCGGCTCATACGACAAACACACCCTTCGTGGCGACCTATCATGGGGTCTATAAGGCCAAGTCCAACCTAAAGCGCTGGTACAATGCCGTCATGACCCGGGGCGACCTGGTGATCGCCAATTCGGACTATACCCGCGAGCACGTTCTGGCCGAGCACGGACTGGACGCCGCCAAGATCGTGACGATTCCGCGCGGCGTAGACCTGGAACGATTTGATCCGACAACCGTTTCTGACGCACGGGTCGAGGCTTTGAGGTCGCAGTGGGCGCTCTCAGACGATGGGCGCATTAGGATTTTGTTGGGCGGCCGACTTACCCGGATCAAAGGCCATTTGATCGTGATCGAGGCCGCTAAGCGGCTGGCGGCCCAAGGACGCAGGGATTTCGTGATTCTGTTTGCAGGCGATGACCAAGGCCGCACGGACTACCGCTTTGAGCTGGCTGGGGCGATCGCTCAGGCGGGCCTTAGCGACGTCGTCAAGCTGGTGGGCCATTGCGATGACATGCCGGCTGCCTGCCTGCTATCCGACCTCGCCATCCTGCCAACCACGGTTCCGGAATCCTTCGGACGGGCGGCGGTGGAACCTCAGGTAATGGGTCGCCCGGTAATCGCTTCGGCCCACGGCGGGACCACCGAAACGGTGCTACATGGCAAAACAGGCTGGTTGGTTCCCCCAGGCGACGCCCAGGCCTGGACGGGCGCATTAGCTTTAGCGTTGGACATGGGACGCGATGGTCTGTTGCGGATGGGGCGTGTAGCAGCCGAGCGCGCGCGACAACGCTATTCCAATGATGCCATGTGTGCCGCGACCTTAGAGGCCTATGAGCGCGTCTTGCAGGCCCGTCGCTGATGGTGGTGACGAAGATCGAACGAATATTGGTGATCAAGCTCTCGGCGTTGGGCGACTTTGTCCTGGCGCTCGCAGCAATGAAACATATCCGTCTTGCTCATCCTGGTGCCCAGATCACCCTGTTAACGACGCCGCCTTTCGAAGCGCTGGCCAAATCCTGCCCCTTCGTCGACGCTGTAGAGACTGACGGAAAGCCCGAGGGGTTCGCCGAATGGATGGCCCTTCGCCAACGGCTAAAGGCTGCGCGCTATGACCGGGTCTATGACTTGCAGACCTCATCGGCCTCTGCGCGGATATTCTACAGCCTGTGGCCTTTCCCGCCGCAGTGGTCTGGCAATGCCTGGGGCTGTGCCCTGCCCCACGCCAATCGCCGACGCGATTTCCTGCACACGCTAGAGCGCCAAGCCGATCAATTGAAGTATGCGGGAATTTGGCCCGATGCCCCGATCGAGCCGGGCGCCGCACCGCCGCCCGATCTCTCCTGGGTGCCTGCTGCGACAGAATCGCGTCGAACCAAACCCTATGCCATGCTGATACCGGGTGGCTCGGCGCATCGGCTGGACAAACGCTGGCCAGCTGAGCGGTTTGGTGAGCTGGCAAAACTGCTCACCGCGCGAGGCTTTGACATCGTCATCATTGGCGGGCCGCAAGAGAGCGCCTTAGCCCGCGCAATTCAGCGCTATGTCGGCACTGCGCGCGACCTGACCGGGCGAACCGACTTCGCCAAGGTCGCTGCCATGGGCGCACGGGCCGCGCTGGTGATCGGCAATGATACCGGCCCACTGCACTTGGCGGCCGCCGCTGGTGCCCCAACGATTGTCCTTTTTTCCCAGGCTTCAAATCCCAATCTCTCTGCCCCTAGGGGTCACGTCACCGTCTTGCAGGCCGAAAATCTGCAGGATTTGACTGTGGCCCAGGTCGCACAGGCAACATATGCTTTGACTGGCGAGCACGCCCCGTCTTGATCCTTAACCCCGAGGCCTTCATATACAGGGTCGGCGCGGGCCAATCCCGAGCCGCCAACTGACGTTTCAATAGCTCACGGAGCAAAAGCCTATTCGCCGCCCCATGCAGGCGCCCCCCGTCAAGGACGGGCCGCGCATCAACGAAGACATTCGTGTTCCCAAGGTTCTGCTGATTGATCAGCACGGCGAGAAGCAAGGCGTCGTGCCGACCTCCTCGGCGATGGAGGCCGCCCTTGAGGCGGGCCTGGACTTGGTTGAGATCGTGCCGAATGCTGATCCGCCGGTCTGTAAGATCCTGGACTATGGCAAGTTCAAATTCCAGGAACAGAAAAAGAAGAATGAGGCGCGCAAGCGCCAGAAGGTCGTTGAGATCAAAGAGATCAAACTGCGACCCAATATCGACATCCACGACTACGAGGTGAAGCAGCGCTCCATGCACCGCTTCTTCGAGGAGGGCGACAAGGTCAAGGTGACCCTGCGCTTCCGTGGTCGTGAGTTGGCGCACCCAGAGCTGGGCATGAAGCTGCTGCAAAAGGTCAAGGTAGACTTCGAGCCGGTGGCCAAGGTCGAGTATGAGCCACGCATGGAAGGTCGCCAGATGATCATGATCTTGGCTCCTCGCTAAGCGATCTACCGGCTAAGGCTTGCTTTTCGGCGGGCCTTGCCTTATCAGCCGCACCCTTCGGAACCGTCTGGCCAAAGGCATGCCAGGACGGTTCATCAATACTCCAGAGGACGGGGCCGCAAGGTTCCGACGTGAAATGCCAAAACTGAAGACCCACTCGGGCGCCAAAAAGCGCTTCAAGATCACTGCAACTGGAAAGCTGAAGGCCGGCGTTGCCGGTAAGCGCCACCGCCTGATCAGCCATAACTCCAAATATATCCGCCAAAACCGCGGGACCAAGGTGATGAGCGATTCTGACGCCAAGATCATCCGCACCTACATCCCTTACGGCCTTTGATCGGAGATCTGACAGATGGCACGCGTTAAACGGGGCGTAACCGCCCACGCCAAGCACAAGAAGGTTCTAGAGCAGGCCAAGGGTTTCTATGGTCGCCGCAAGAACACCATCCGCACGGCCAAGGCCGCGGTGGATAAGGCGGGACAATACGCCTATCGCGACCGCAAGGTCCGCAAGCGTAATTTCCGTTCGCTCTGGATTCAGCGGATCAATGCCGCAGCCCGGCTTGAAGGCTTTACCTATTCACAATTTATCTTCGGCCTTGATAAGGCTGGGATCGAAATCGACCGCAAAGTCCTTTCGGATATCGCGGGTGCCGACCCGGTCGCTTTCAAGGTCATTGCCGACAAGGTTCGGACCGCTCTGGCCTAAAGGTCTTTGGGTTTCCCCATAAGATTTTGCAAAGCCCTTCGGTGCGATCACCGGAGGGCTTTTTGCTGTCCTCTTTCGCCGCCACCGCCACCCCGATAAGAACAGCCACGTCATGACTGATTTGTCCAAACTCGAAGCCGAACTCACCGCCGCGATCGCTGCGGCCCCTGACGGCCAAGCCCTGGAAGCTATCCGGGTCTCTGCGCTCGGCAAGTCGGGATCGATCTCCGATTTGCTTAAGACGCTGGGAGCCATGAGCCCTGACGAGCGCCGGGAGCGTGGGCCCCTGATCAATGGCCTGCGCGACCGGGTCCAGATCGCCATCGCAGCCCGCCGCGCCACACTCGATGCCGCCGAACTCGACGCCAAACTGGCCGCCGAGCGGGTCGATCTCTCCCTGCCGCCGCCGCCGCGTCGCAAGGGCAGTGTCCATCCCACCATGCAGGTGATGGACGAGATGATCGCGGTCTTCGCTGAGATGGGGTTCTCGGTGGCGGAAGGTCCTGACATCGAGACCGATTTCAACAATTTCACCGCGCTTAACTTCCCGCCCAAACACCCGGCGCGAGAGATGCACGACACCTTCTTCCTGCCCGAAGACGAACGCGGCGAGCGCAAGGTGCTGCGCACCCATACCAGCCCGGTGCAGGTGCGGGTAATGCGGGCGGTCAATGAGCAACTTCCGGCCTGGATCGCCAGCGGCCAGGAGCCGCCAATCCGGGTGATCGTGCCGGGCCGCACCTTCCGCAAAGACAGCGATCAAACCCACACCCCCGATGTTCCATCAGATCGAGGGTCTGGTGATCGATAAGGCGATCCATATGGGCCACCTGAAATGGACCCTGGAAACCTTCATCGCCCGGTTCTTTGAGACCTCTGAAGTGGTCACCCGCTTCCGGCCGCACCACTTCCCGTTCACCGAGCCCAGCGCCGAGATGGACGTTCGCTGCGACCGCTCCGGCGGTGAGGTGAAGATTGGTCAGGGCGATGACTGGCTGGAAATCCTAGGCTGCGGCATGGTGCATCCCAACGTGCTGCGCAATTGCGGCCTCGATCCGGAGGTATGGCAGGGCTTTGCCTTCGGCTGCGGCGTGGACCGGCTGGCGGTGCTGAAATACGGCATGCCAGACCTGCGCGACATGTTCGCGAGCGATATACGTTGGCTGGAACACTACGGCTTCTCGGCCTTCTCTGCGCCGAACCCTGCGACCGGTTTGAGCTGAGGCGCGCGTCATGAAACTCACCCTCTCCTGGCTCAAAGAGCATCTTGATACGACAGCGAGCGCGACTGAAATCGTCGATGCCATGACTATGGCTGGCCTTGAGGTCGAGCATGTCGATGACCCGGCGACTAAGTTAGCGGCCTTCACCGTGGCCAAGATCTTTGAGGCGGTGCAGCACCCCAATGCCGACCGCCTGCGGGTCTGCCAGGTCGATACCGTCGATGGCCGTAAGGAGATCGTTTGCGGTGCGCCAAATGCCCGACCCGGCCTGACCACCATTTATGCGCCGCTTGGTGCCTTTGTGCCGGGGTCCGGGATCACGCTTGAGGCGCGACCGGTGCGTGGCGTAGTGTCCAACGGCATGCTGTGTTCGGCGGCAGAACTTCAGACCGCCAGTGAGTCTGACGGGATCATGGAATTAGACAGTGGGTTAGCGGTCGGTGTGCCTGCGGCCCAGGCGCTGGGTCTGGAAGCTGTGATCGACTTCGAAGTGACGCCCAATCGCCCCGATTGGCTGGGCGTGGTCGGCATTGCCCGCGATCTGGCGGCTACGGGTATCGGCATGCTGAAGGACATCAGCATCGCTGCTGTGCCAGGGACGTTCCCAAATCCGATTGAGATCAGACTGCCTGTACCGGGCACCTGCCCAGCCTTCGCCGGTCGGCTGATCCGGGGGGTGAAGAACGGTCCGTCACCAGCCTGGCTGCAACAGAAGCTGACCGCCATCGGTCTGCGCTCGATCAACACCTTGGTCGACATCACTAACCTGATTACCCACGACCGTGCCCGGCCACTCCATGTTTATGACGCTGCCAAACTGACAGGCGGTTTCCTAGAAGCGCGTCTGGGCCAAGCCGGAGAAGTAATCCCGGCGCTCGACGGCAAAACCTATACGGCTGGCGCCGAAATCTGCGTTATCGCTGATGGTTCCGGAGCCGTCGGCCTCGGCGGGGTCATGGGCGGTGAGAGCACGGGATGCTCGGAAACCACCACTGATGTCTTCATCGAAAGCGCCTATTTCGATCCGATCCGCACGGCGCAAACTGGTCGGATCCTGGGTATCAATTCTGATGCTCAGTATCGCTTCGCCCGTGGGGTGGACCCGCAGAGCTTGGTGCCCGGCATCGAGTTGGCCACGCGGCTGATCCTGGAGCTTTGTGGGGGCGAAGCTTCTGAAGTGACGCTGGCGGGAGATGCCCCGACCTCACCGCAAGCCATCACCTTTGACCGTGCCTATGTGCGGAAACTGGCAGGTCTCGACATTCCGGCCAGCCGCAGCGACGAGATCCTGACCAAGCTGGGCTTCACCATTGCCGGGGACCAGGTGACACCGCCGTCCTGGCGTCGCGATGTTGAGGGTCGCGCCGATCTGGTGGAAGAGATCGCCCGCATCCAGGGCTATGATGCCCTGCCCGCCACAGCCTTGCCTGAGATGCCTAGGCGGTCCGGGGGCGTACTGACCGTCCGTCAGGGCCGGGTCCGCGTTGCACGGCGCTCGCTAGCTGCGCGCGGCTATGCTGAGACGATCAGCTGGAGCTTTCTGAAACGTGAGACGGCTGGGCTGTTCGGTGGAGGCGCTGCTGAACTGGTGCTGACCAATCCCATAGCCGCCGATCTGGATTGCATGCGCCCGTCCGCATTGCCTAATCTCATCGAGGCGGCAGGTCGCAATGCTCGGCGCGGCTTTGCCGATGTGGCTCTGTTCGAAATCGGCCCCAATTATCGCGGCGACCAGCCCGAAGACCAGGGATTGGCGATTACAGCCTTAATCGCCCCTCATCCGGCGCGCCGCTGGGATGGCGGGGTCAGTGATCCCCTGTTCGATCTCAAGGCCGACCTGATAGGCTTGCTGGAGGAAATGGGTGGTCCGAGCCTGCAGACGGTTCAGGGTTCCAATTCTCCCTGGTGGCATCCCGGTCGTTCAGCGCGTTTGCAGCTCGGCCCCAGGACTATTGTGGCCGAGTTCGGTGAAATCCATCCGGCAATCCTCAAGGCACTTGATGTCGAGGGACCGATTGTGGCTTTCGAGCTGCATCTAGATTCGGTGCCCGAACCCAAACGGAAGTCGACAAAAACGAAGGCGGCTTTGGAGCTGTCAGCCTTGATGCCGCTGTCGCGTGACTTCGCCTTTCTTGTTGATGCCTCGGTGGCAGCAGGTGATCTGGTTCGCCCGATCCAGGCGGCGGACAAGGCCTTGATTACTGAGGTTCGGGTATTCGATGTCTATCAGGGACAGGGTGTGCCGGAGGGGCAGAAATCCGTGGCGGTCGAGGTGTTGATCCAGCCGCAGGACAAGACCCTGACGGACGGTGAGATCGAAGTACTGTCGATCAAGATCGTGGCGGCTGCGGCCAAGACGGTGGGCGCGAAATTGCGGGGTTGAAGCTAGCGGCGTCGCAACTATCCTGGCGATATGACACAGGCAACATCGACCCCACCCGCCAAACACCATAAGCCCAAGCTCGAACTCTGGCTTGAGTTGTGGCTCTTCCGATCTCGCTGGCTGATGGCCCCCTTCTATGTGGGCCTGGTGGTCGCGCTCGCGGCGCTGGTGGTGGTGTTCGTCAATGAGGCCTGGCACGAGCTTTCACACCTGATGAGCATGGGGCCGGAGGACGCGATCCTGATGGTCTTGTCGCTGATTGACCTGTCCCTGGCGGGTAATCTGCTGCTGATCGTCGTGTTCTCCGGCTATGAGAATTTCGTCTCCAAGATCGACACCGGGGCCGACGAGGACCGACCAGGCTGGATGGGAACGGTCGATTTCTCCGGCCTGAAGATGAAGCTGATTGCCTCCATCGTGGCGATCTCGGCCATCGCCTTGCTGAAGGCGTTCATGCGATTGGCTGAGGGCGAGGCCATCGATGACCGCCATTTGACCTGGCTGGTGGTGATTCACTTCACCTTCGTGGTGTCTGGTGTGATGTTGGCCCTGATGGACCTGCTGGCCTCGAAAACCGACAAACACTGAAGAGGACGTCGACATGGCCGTCGAGATCAACGGGGTCGCCCACACCTTCATTACCGCCGGTGATTTCGAGCGCTCCGTCGCCTTCTATCGTCAACTCTTGCCGTTCCTGGGCTTGAAGGAAGTCGCCAGTAGTCCTGACACTTATTACTGCGTTGGCGGGCGCACCGGAGTAGGAATTCGCCGCCCCTCAGCCGAACATACTGGCGCACGGTTCGAGCAGTTTCGGGTCGGCCTGCATCACATCTGCTTCAGGGTGCGCACGCGCGAAGACGTCGATCAGGTCCACGCGTTCCTGACCGAGATCGGCGGCAAGATTGTAAATGCCCCGAAGCAAGATGCCTGGGCACCTGGCTACTACTCCGTACTCTTTGAAGACCCCGACGGCGTCCGCCTGGAGGTCAACCACGTGCCGGGGCGTGGCGTCTTCGATGCGGGTGGTCGGGTGGCTGGATTGCTCGACTAGTTTTCGAACCACCATCATTGGCAAGCATTCCTTTGAAGGCTCTTATGGACCTCCAGGCCTCAAGGGAGGACAAGGTCTGATAGAGCGCAGTCATGGGGTGGAAGCAGTCGATGTCGAGGATCCTCCAAGCCACGACTTTCCTTTTGGGCGTTTCGGCAATTCTGATTGCAGCGGCGATCATCCTATTTGGCGCTCAACAGACGGCATGGACTTGCGAGAGGGTCTTTTCCGTTGTGATGGGCTCGCCGAATGGGCTCAGCGAGCCATGGTCCGCCTCTTCGGACAGCGAGCTTCGCTTCTATGCCGCCTTTTGGCTTGCCTACGGTCTTATTTTGCTGCGGGTAGGAAACGATCTGAGGAGACAAGGCGGCTGGATCCCGTGGCTCGCGGGGGTTTTCTTCCTCGGTGGACTGGGACGCGTGGTTTCCTGGCTAAGCCTTGGCCCGCCGCGCCCCTTTTACCAAGCGCTCATGGCCAGTGAACTAATCCTGCCCGTCTTGATGATTCTGCTTTGGATCGGTGGCAGACGATCCCGCTTAGTTGCCTAAAACGGCCACCAGTGGCGTTTACGGCTATAGCTGAGATAGCCGATATTCGCCCCCAGTCGCAGACCGACTCCCGCTCGGATCGGGGCCAGGGTAATGTCGTCGGCACGTTGATAATTCACGCCCAGTCCGCCCACCAAATAGGCCGACCCTTCGACACCTGGAAAACGCCGGAACAGGGCGTCGGGATATTGTAGATTGTAGCAGAGGGTGAAGACCCGGCTGGCATTGCCCCCCAGGTCCCAGCCAATGGACGGCCCCTGCCAGAAGGCCTCAAGAGGCGGCTTATCTTTCATATAGACCAGACCGCGACCATAGCGGGCTCCGACCGAAACCGCGCCTGCAGCTTCCTCTCCCGCGATGTAGGCGGTGGGCTGGCCGTTTTCCCGAAAAATTCGCTCGATCGCGCCGCCAACGGCCTCGGCTCCGACGCCGAGGAAGTCAGAAGCACTATTGATCACCTCGTCACGACTGAACGTGTCGGCGGCTTTACCGGTCGGATAGTCCGAGCGCACTTTAGGTGCTGCTTGGGCAGCCTGGGCGGCACCTGCCGCAGCCAAGCCGGAAACGATCAATGTTCGACGATCCATAGTGCCATATCCTCCAAGGTGCCCACCCTGTGGTCTCTCAATGCCGCGCGGCCAATTAATGGCAGATTAACTATAAATACGCTGCGGCCTCGCGAAACGCCGTGAATGTGGCAGAGCCCGTTCCCTTTAGACGGAACCGTCAAAAAGGAAAAACTGGGCTCTAATTCAAAAAGTTAGAGCATGTTTGCACCCGATAACCGGCTCTGACTTACGTACGACCTTTGGTGATGCCGAGATGCCGGTGCGCCGGTTCAGCAGTCCTCACACCCCGATACCC
>JANPNB010000325.1:0-4137 GCA_031427275.1 Alphaproteobacteria bacterium
TTTCGTCTGCACTGTTGAGGCCATGCCGCTCAGCCGTGAGGTGGAGTTCCTGGCGGTTGATGAGATCCAGCTCTGCGCCGACCCTGAGCGGGGCCACGTCTTTACCCACCGGATGCTGCACGCGCGGGGAAAGTCAGAGACGATGCTGATGGGGGCTGGCACCATGGCACCCCTGATCCGCAAGCTGTTGCCCGATGCTGAGATCATCTTTCGCGAGCGGTTTTCCACCCTCTCCTACGCCGGTTCCAAGAAACTCACCCGCCTGCCGCGTCGCACGGCGGTCGTCGCCTTCTCCGCCGAGCAGGTCTACGCCATCGCCGAACTGATCCGCCGCCAGCGCGGCGGGGCCGCCGTTGTGATGGGCTCGCTTAGCCCGCGCACCCGCAACGCCCAGGTCGCGCTCTATCAATCCGGCGAGGTCGACTTCCTGGTGGCCACCGACGCCATCGGCATGGGCCTGAACATGGATGTCGACCATGTGGCCTTTGCCGGCCTGCGCAAGTTCGACGGTAAGCGCACGCGCTACCTCTATCCGCAGGAGGTGGGCCAGATCGCCGGGCGGGCCGGACGCTTCCGCACTGACGGCACCTTCGGCGTTACCGGCGATTGCGATGAGATGGACGAGGATTTGGTCGCCGCCGTGCAAGATCACCAGTTCGAGGCCGTCACCGCCGCCGAATGGCGCAATGCCAAGCTCGACTTCAGCAGCTTGCCTAAGCTGATGGCTTCGCTGGCCACCCCGCCACACCGGCACGGCCTGACCCTGTCGGCTGAAGCTCTGGACGAAGTCACTTTGCGCCAGCTCGCGTCCGAGCCGGAGATTGCTGATCGGTGCCGGGACCGCCGCGCCTTGGAGCGTCTGTGGGATGTCTGCCAGACGCCCGACTTTCGCAAGACCAGCCACGAAGAGCACCTGCGCCTGACGCGAGAGTTCTTCTTCTGGCTCTCCAGCCACGCCCGCCGCGTGCCCGCCGACTGGATGGCCGGGCAGCTGAAACACCTGGACCGCACGGACGGCGAGATCGACACCCTCTCCGGGCGGCTGGCCAGTGTGCGGACCCTGGCCTATGTGGCCAACCGGCCCGACTGGCTGGTGGACGGCGCAGGCTGGCAGGCTCAGACGCGCGCCCTGGAAGACCGGCTCTCCGACACCCTGCACGAAAAGCTGATGGCCCGGTTTGTCGATCGTCGCACCAGCGTGCTGATGCGCGGCCTTCGCGTGCGCGAGGAAATGCTAGCCGGGGTGGCCGACGACGGCACGGTCACCGTCGAGGGCCAGTATGTGGGCCGCCTGAGCGGGGTCAGTTTCGAAGTCGCCCACGGATCGTCGATCCTGGAACAGAAGGCCCTGCGCGCCACCGCCAATGCCGCCGTGGGGCCGGAGATCGCCAAGCGCCTAGGCCAGTTAGCCGCCGAACCCGACGATGCCTTCGCGCTCACAGCCACCGGGGCAGTACTCTGGCGTGGCGAGGCGGCCGGCGCGATCAGTGGCGGCACCGCCTTTGCGCCCCGCGTGCGGCTCTATGGTGACCTCGGTCATGCGGCCCCTCGAGAGCGCGCCCAGCGACGGCTGGAAGCCTTCATCGCCGCAGAGTCCAGACGGCGTCTTGCCCCTCTGCGCCGTCTGGAAGCCGCCTTGGCCAGCGGCGCGGTCAAAGGTCTAGCGCGGGGTCTGGCATACCGCTTGATCGAGGCGGGCGGCATACTCAACCGTGCCGCCGTCCACGCCGAGGCCAAGGCGCTCAGCCAGGTCGAGCGGCGCGCGCTGAAAAGTCTCGGCGTCAGGCTCACCGCCTTCTCGATCTACCTGCCAGGACTACTGAACGCGCGATCCTTGGCCTTCGCTCAGGGCTTCGTTAGTCGCGACTGGCGGCCCGCCAGCGACAAGATTAGCGCCCTGCCCTCACCCATGCCGCCACTCACCGCACTCGCCGCTTTCGGCCTGCGTGCGGTCGGTCGATACGCTGTGCCCGTCGAAACCCTCGACCAGCTCGATACCCTACTGCGCGCTGCGCCCAAGCAGGGTCAAGGCATGTTGATCACCGACGCTGCTCGCCAGACCCTGGGCTGGAGCGAGGTCGAGCTTCGCGATATCCTGCGTGCGCTGAACTTCGCACCGTCCATCAAGCCCCAGTCCGGCGAACCCACCGCTTGGCGCAGACGCGTCGAACGCACCGAAGCTCCGCCGCCCGTCCTTACCCGCCCCAGCTCCCCCTTCGCCGCCCTGGCCGCGCTCAAGGACCGCCCAGCCCCCGCGCGCCGACCCCGCCGCCGCCGCAAGGCCAAGGTCGCCCCGGCGTGATCGAAGGTGCCTCAGTCCGCGCAGACGTCTGGCTTTGGCGCGCACGGTTCTTCAAGACCCGCAGCTTGGCGGCCAAGGTGTTGGATGACGGCAAAGTCCGCCTGACCCGCGCAGGCCAAGAGACCCGCATCGATAAGTGCGCACGGCCCGTGAAAGTTGGCGACCAACTGGTTTTCGCCTTTGCTGGGCGGCTGACAGCGATCACAGTGACTGCGCTCGGCGAGCGCCGTGGCCCGCCGGATGAGGCCCGGGGGCTCTATGCCAAGTTGGATGAGGCGGGATGAAGCGCATCATCCTCTTGGGCTTCGCGGGCGCTGGCAAGTCCACCCTGGCCCGTGCCATCGGAGCGCGAACGGGCCGTCCGGTCATCATCTTGGATGACATCTGGCAATCCGGCTGGACCGAGGCGCAGACCCCGGCCTTCCGAGAAATCTTGCGCGCACTTCACACTGGTGACAGCTGGGTCAGTGACGGCAATTTCGCCGCCGTCAGCTTCGATATCCGCCTGCCGCGCGCCGATTTGATCGTGTGGCTGGATCGGCCGCGGTGGTCGTCGGCTTGGCGGGTGATGACCCGCGTGTTCCGCAAGGGCGAGGCGCACCAATTGGCGAACCTGCCCAAGGTGCTTGGGTTCATCTGGAACTTCGAGCGGGTCAACCGACCGCGCATCGAAGCCGCCATCGCCCTGCACGGCCCGACGCTGCCGCAAATCCGTCTGGCCAACGATGAAGACATCGCACGGTTCCTCGACAGCCTGACCGCTTGAGGCCATCATCGGCCAAACAATAGAGGGGTGGAAGATGTCTCGATGGAAAGCTGCACTCTTGGGCCTTGGCCTCTCTGCCCTAGCCTTCGACGCCCAGGCGCAGCCCAGGGAAAATACCCAGGCCGTGGCCGGCCTCGCCGCCCCGGCTAAAATCCGCGTCGATCACTGGGGCATTTCCCACATCTATGCGGCCAGCGTCCGCGATGCCTTCTTCCTGCAGGGCTACAATGTCGCCCATGATCGGCTGTGGCAGATTGATCTCTGGCGCAAGCGCGGGCTTGGTCTGCTGGCCAAGGATTTCGGGCCGAGCTATGTGGCCCAAGACCGCGCCACCCGTCTCTTCCTCTATCGCGGCAACATGGCCGCCGAGTGGGCCGCCTATGGTCCAGGTGCCAAATCCAATACCCAGGCTTGGGTGGCAGGCGTCAATGCCTATGTGGCCGAGATCACGGCGGGCAAGGCCCCGCTGCCGATGGAGTTCAAGCTGGCGGGCAATGCGCCTGACCCATGGAGCGCTAACGATGTGGTGCGCATTCGCAGCCACGGCCTGACCCGCAATGTCGCCGCCGAGGTGACGCGCGCGCGCATAGCTTGCGCCGCAGGTCTACCCGCCGCCCGGCTCTACAAGCTGCTCGAACCGACCTGGACGACCAAGATCCCGGGTGGTCTCGACCCCTGCGTCATCCCTGCCGATGCCCTGGCCGACTACGACCTCGCCACCCGAGGCGTGAAGTTTGTCGGCGGGCCTGACAAGATCGCCGCCTACACCCTGCCGGCAGAAGCTGTCGGCTCCAACAACTGGACCGTCGCAGGCAGCCACACCGCCACGGGCCGCCCGATCCTGGCCAATGATCCGCATAGGGAGCATGGCGCGCCGTCCCTGCGCTACATCGTCCACATGGAGGCTCCCGGCTTCTCGGTGATCGGCGCAGGCGAGCCCGCCCTGCCCGGCGTCTCCATCGGCCACAATGACAAGATCGCCTTTGGCCTGACCATCTTCCCGGCCGACCAGGAGGACCTCTATGTCTATGAGGTCGATCCCAACCGCCCCGACCACTACCGCTACGGC
>JANPNB010000326.1:0-10632 GCA_031427275.1 Alphaproteobacteria bacterium
GAATAGAGACGCTTAGGTCTCGGCGAGGCGACCGCGATATCTCCAACGCCGCCAAACTCGGTGTCAAAGCTAAATCTCTGATGCAGGAACTGGGACATCAGTAAACCAACTCATCATCGCTAGCACCACCGGACAGCATGATCTCGCCCTTGGCCGCTAGATCCTTGGCTACCTGCACCATGTTCATCTGGGCTTGATCGACATCTTTCAGACGGACCGGGCCCATCGCCTCCATATCCTCGCGCATGATCTTGGACGCCCGCTCCGACATGTTGGAGAAGAACATCTCCCTTAGACCGTCGGATGCCCCCTTGAGCGCCAGACCCAATTGGTCCTTCTCAACCTTTCGCAGCAGCGTTTGAACGCCACCAGGATCAAGCTTGGACAAGTCCTCAAAGACGAACATCAAGGCCCGGATGCGCTCGGCGCTGTCGCGGTTACGTTCTTCCAGAGCGGCAACAAACCGAGCCTCTGTCTGACGGTCGAAGGCGTTGAAAATATCGGCCATCGCTTCATGACTGTCGCGCTTTGAAGTGCGCGCGAGGTTCGACATGAATTCGGTTCGCAGGGTTTGTTCGATCTTGTCGAGGATATCGCGTTGGACGGGTTCCATGCGCAACATCCGGGTCACGCACTCGAGCGCGAATTCCTCGGGAAGGGCGGCCAAAACGCGGGCGGCGTGCTCAGACTTCACCTTGGAGAGCACCACCGCCACGGTCTGCGGATATTCATTCTTCAGGTAGTTGGCGAGCACGGCTTCGTTCACATTGCCCAACTTGTCCCACATGGTCCGGCCCGCCGGACCACGAATCTCCTCCATCAGATTGTCGACTTTGTCTGTGTCGAGGAATGAAGCGAGTAGCCGCTGAGTCTGGTCGAACGAGCCCATTACGGACCCCGAGCCAGCCATACCTGAGATGAACTCGACCAGCAGCTGTTCGACAACCGACGATGCCACATTCCCGAGGCCAGCCATGGCTTGGGAGATTTCCTTGATCTCGTCGTCGTCTAGCTGTTGCCAGATGACAGTATGATCTTCGCCCAGGGTCAGCAGCAGCACGGCGGCCTTTTCGGGGCCTGAAAGGCGGCCCGGATCGGTTATCGCTTTTCCTTTAGACGCCATGCTGATCAGGCCGATTCATGCAGCCAAGTGCGCACGAGTGCGACTGACTCTTCAGGGTGATTGCCGACAAATTCCGCGACGCGTTTGACAGACGATGCCTTAACCTGCCCCTCAATTCGCGCGATATCGATGCGCTGCTCGATGTCTGATGGCGGCGGCAGAGCAAGCGGTTGACCCGTGCTCGGATCGACCTGAATTTGCATTGGGGTTCCGTCTGGCGACGTAACAATGCGGGTCATTGATCCATCAACGCCCTGTGAAAGCGCTGGCAAGCCGCCCCCACCACCTGCGCCGCGGAGCAGGGGTCGGACGATAAAGATCATCATTAGGATTACGACAATGGCTGTCACGCCAATCTCGACAGCCCGCATGATGTCGTTCTTGTCAAAGCCCATAAGGGGGTTGGCCGCCGTTACGCCGTCGGCATCGACGGCAACAGGGAAAGGCACATTGACCACAGTGACCTGATCGCCCCGCGACTGGTCAAAGCCCACGGCGGTGCGCACCAGCTCCTCGATGCGCGCCATCTCAGCGGCGCTGCGCGGCGTGTAGGCTCCGGGTTTGCCGCCCTTGGCTGGTGCCGTGGCTCCATCGACGGCTACGGCAACCGAGATGCGCTTTACCTGGCCGGGATCCTTGACTTCTGTTCGAGTGGTCTTTGAGATCTCGTAATTAGTCGTCGACTCGGTCCGACCACTTGCTGTTGCGCTTGTACTCTCCGCGTTCGGTGATGCGCCGCCCGGGATATTCGCGCTGGCCGAAACACCCCCTGAGCCGTCAGGCTGGTTCTCTTTCGAGTTTTCCTCGGTGGTGGATTCCGATCTCACCACTTGGCCGTCGGGGTCGAAGGTTTCCTCCTGGACTGTGATCCGCGATAGATCGAGGTCGGCCGTCACATTGACCCGCGCCTTACCTGCCCCAACCACGCTCTCCACTAAGGTTTTGACCGTCTTGGCGATGCGCTGTTCGACATCGCTCTTGCGCCCATCAGCGGCTGCGGCGTCGCCTTCAGAGCCGCCGGAAAGGGTCTTGGCATGCTGATCGACCACAGTGACGCGGTCGGGCTTCATATTCGGCACTGCGCTTGAGACCAGGTTCTGGATAGCTCTCACCTGATCTGGGCTGGGCTCACGACCCCCAATTCCTATGGTGACAGAGGCGGAAGGCTCTTGAGGCTGCTCCTCGAACAACTCGCGCTTGGGCAGAACCAGGTGCACGCGGGTGGACATAACTCCGTCGAGACTCTGAATGGTGCGACCAAGTTCGCCCTCCAGCGCGCGCTGCCGGTTGAGCTGCTGGACAAAGTCGGTCTGTCCCATTGCATTGCTTTGATCGAATATTTCGTATCCGACGGAACCTGCGGTCGGTAAACCCTTGCCAGACAGCAATAGTCGGGTTGATGCTACCACGTCGCGCGGCACCATGATTGTCGACCCGTCGCCCTTGATCTCGTATTTGATGTTGGCCTGATCCAGGGCCTGAGTGATGGAATTGGCTTCTTTGAGGTCCAAGTTTGAGTAGAGCAAGGCCTTTGGCTGACCCAAGCCTACGGTCACCGCAAACAAGGCTGCGGCCACGCCGGCGGCGATCCCGATAATCGCAGCCAGGCGGCCAAAACCGAATCTCTGCAAGGCGGCGACAAAACCGTTCAACGCGTGAAGTCCCTGTTCCCGAGCTGCGGAAGGGACACTTGGTTCCTACCGCTAGGCAGGATTTACCCAGTTCATGGTAAACGACGTGTTTAAGCCGCCAGGTTATTCACCGGAATCGATTCAGGTGTTCCAGATCAGGTTGCCCAAGGGGTCAGCACACCCCACACGAAGAGCAAGCCTGAAAATCCGAGATAAATCAGCACTGTGGCGGCATAGCCTGCCTTGCGCCAATGGGTCCAACTGTCGACTCGGCGCCCGCCCCGCCAGACTGAGGGCAGGATCAACAAAGAGATTAGGTTTAGGATGGAAGCGACAATTACGCAGGCCGAAGCCGTAAGGAGCGCCGGTCCAGGCCAACCATACGCAATGCTCGCGATGTCGGACGTCCTGGTAAACCAGCCGGCAAACAGCACGAAGCCACAGATCCAGAGCACCGCCTGGATATTCTGAATAAGATTAGCCCGACCTTGGATCGAAGTTTCCCGGAATTCTCGTCGATTGCGCAGGAATATGCCGGTCAGGGTCGCGATCGCGGCCAAGCCCGTCAGGCCGGCAACGACAGCCAGGGTCAGGGGGGCGTCCCAGAACCCGACCCGTTCGAACATCTGCGAATTGGGAGCGGTCGACATGCTGACGGCGCGGCCATTATTCATCGCAAATACCAACCGCTGATCACCGTCAATCGCTACGAATTCTCCGCGCGCCGGATCGCCGTATGGAACCCAGACTTTGTCCTTGCCGGTCATCAGACGTCCGTCTTCGGTCACATGAACGTCTATACCGTTGCTAAGCTTGCCGATCAGCTCTTCCAGACCACCGTAGGCTCGGCGCGTTCCAAGATAGTGGCCCTCGAAGACAGAGCTGATGCTTGCAAGTCTAGGGTCCCCGGCGCGCGGGAAGCCCGGGGCTGTTGCATAGAACTGGTTCATTAGGCTGTCTGGAAGCCGTGCGGCCAAGGCACTGCCTGTTTCGGTATTGGTGCTGATGAAAACGCCGAGCTTCAGTTCCGGTACGACCACCATGTTTGAGTGAAACGAAAGCGTTGCCCCGTCTTGCCCGTAACCCCGGATGCCGCCCGGCAAGGCATAGTCTGCAAAGCCGTGCGGCCATCCATTGATGCCCGGTGGCGTCTGGCGGATCGGCGTCCGAAACGCCGCGGCGGCCTTGGGACCAAAAATTGTCACGCCATCAAGGGTTCCGTCGCCGAGCAGAGTGAGCATGTAGCGCGACATATCGCCAGCAGTGGAGCTTAGTGCGCTAGAAGGTGCGATGTGCCCCAGAAACTCATAGGGCCGCTTTTGATAGCCCGTCTCCGTCCATCGGAAACCTTCGGACAGATCGTTACGCAGGCGATCGGGCATCGGGGCGGCTAGTCCGCGTTTTACGGCGCGTGGCTCGCGGAAGGTGGTATGGTTTAGCGCCAGGGGAACGATGATCTCGTCTTCGACTAAGCGTTCGAAGGGACGACCGGTCACGTAACTTACTGCCTGACCTGCTAGGCCCGCTGAATAATTTGAGTAGCTGGAGATCTCTCCCGGGGCGTGGACTCGGCGAGGGCGTTCTTGCCGCAGATATTCAGCTAGGCTGCGTTCCCGAGCGGCTGACTTCTCGAATAGGTGGCCGAGCGCGCGATCTTCGAAACCCGCAGAGTGGTCCATCAGGTTCAAGACCAAGACCTGGGCTCGGAACCCCTGATCGCGCACCTGAAGGCGTTCGGGCAGATAAAGATTAATCGGCGCGTCGATCCTGATCCGGCCGGCCTCAACCTCCCGCATCAATGTGATCCAGGTGAAAGTCTTTGAAATCGAGCCTAGGCGGAACAAGGTCGTGTCCGGATCGACCTTTCGCGCCGGCGATAGGCTTGCAGCCCCGTACCCCTTTTTTAGCAGCACTTGGCCATCTTGGACGATCGCCACCGTCGCGCCGACGATGTGTTCTCGCACCATCGCGTCTTTGACCAGACCATCGACGAAGGCCTCGAGCTCGGCCGGTGGCAGCAGTTCACCGGGGGCGAGGCGCGCGCCAGGCACCTTTGCTGTAACAACGGCTTGGGTCGGCGTGGCTGCTAACACAACCTTGGTGGGCGAGCTTTGCGGTTTAGCCCGTGGCTTCGCGGCGAGTGTTGAATAAGGAACCGGTCCCTTTGGATTGGGGGTCAGACCAACATCCTGTGCTTGGATCGGTGACGCCCAGAGCAAAGCCAAGAACGCGGAAATGATAGTCTTCGGAAAGGTCATAGAGGCGGCTTAGCTGGAGGAGGGTGGGTCAGTCCTTCTAGGGTACCTGGAGGCGTCGCGCTAACTCCCTTTCGGAGGCGCGACGGGCGGAAACATGAAAAGCGGTAGAATGGGGCGAAGTTGCGCGCCAATGAAGACCTGTGGCTCGGAAGGTGGCGTCATGCCTTCCTTGATCTCGCGCTTCGCAACGCAACCCTGAACCGCGGTCGCCAGACCGGCGAAGTCGCGAGCCAGAGGGCTGACCTGTAGAAAGCAGTCATCAAAATAGGGGTATTTGTCAGTTTCCCCGCAACCAAATGAGGTCCGATCTCGCCGAGCCGCCGTGAGCACCATCCGATTGGCCGTCGCCAAATAAGGTACGAAGACCCCGGAGAAGCAGGCCGAGATAACGACGACGGTTGGCCGATCTTTACAGGTCCGATCCAGCATTCCCGCTAGAATGCCGGGTGGCAAGATCGTCTCATCCACGACCAGTCCTGTCGGCGCACCGTGCGATGAAAGGTAGACAAGGCACCCACCTTTAGTTTTTGCCGTCAAATCCAACAGGGCTTCGTATATGGCCTTGGGATCGGATTTGGCCGAGCTTACGTCCTTGTAGCGTTCCGGCCGAACCGAGAACTGCCGCGTATTGGCGACCGCGAAGCCCATTCTCGCAAGCTCGTGGGAAACATCACGGCGTGCGTTATCAAATGCCTCTGAGGGTCCGCCAGAGTGAGCGTGCCAGTCGCCGGCCACAACCACCGCAGCCCAGTCCGCGAAGGGAGAGCTGGCCCTGGCCGGACCTACCAAGACCAACGTCAAGCCCACCAAAAGCCTGGCCCAACCGCCCATGGTTTACTTCTTGTAGCTTTGAAATGGCGTTGGCACCGCTGTGCCAGTGGCCTTGGCCAATAGCCGACCTTCAGGATCGTAGAGTTCGCCCTCGGTGAAGGCGATGGTCCGCCCCCACTTTGCGACCCTGCCAATACCCTTGATCACGCCGGGCATAGCCGGGCGATAGAAGCTCGTCTTCATCTCGGCGGTTGGTGCCACATGTGTCATGCCAGAGGCCACCATGCAGGCGACAGACATCGCCTCATCGAGCATCGCGCAGAGATAACCGCCCTGGATCTGTTTCATCGGGTTGAGCAACAGTTCTGCCTTGGCCTCGAACGCGACCTCAACGGTTTTCTGCGCTTGGCTAACGGCTATAATCTGGAACCCCAGGGTCTGTGATCCCGTAGGCTGGTTTTTTGTGCGCTGGAACCGCGCGAGGATGGCCTCGTCGGTCAAGGGATCTGGTGCAACGTCGGACATAGGGCCTACTTTTTACGAAAATGATCTAGGGACACCACATTTGGTGCATCCGGGTCGGCGTTGGTGTCCTGGGCGGGAGTTGGCACTGCTGTGATTTGCGCATTGGCCGGCATGGGCGGCGGCTCAAATTGCAGAAGAAACTGCACGCTCGGATCATAGAACCGGGTCAGGGCGGCGTAGGGCACTGATACCCGCTTAGGCTGGCCGCCAAACTTTAGCGTTACCTGAAAGAACGTTTCGCCCGGTGCGAGATCCCAATACTGATGTTGCAGTACGATGGTCATTTCGTCGGGGTATTTTGACAACAGGTCTTCAGGCCCTGACACACCCGGGGCCTCAGTCTTGAACGTGATATAGAAGTGGTGAGCACCTGGCAGACCCTCTGGCAACGCGGCCTTCCGCAAGGCAGCTTTCACCACCCCGCGAAGGGCGTCTTGGGCCATGGCCTCATAGTGCATTTGGTCTGGGGCCGGGGGGTCCTGGGCCATGGGGTCTCCGATGGAAATTCGAAAGCTGAACCTAACGGTTCGCCAGCTATGCGCAAGCTAGCGGGTTACGACCGGAAAGTCTGGCCGAGGCGGGGTAAACCAGCTGACAAGGCGTGCCAAGGCCGTCGTGTCGCCCGAAATCTTGACTTCGCCACTCGCAATCTTCGGACCCAAGGCTTGGCCAGCCAATAGAGACCCGAGCAATAGGGGTCGCGCCAGGGTTAGGGTGGCATCAGATTTAGCAGCGGCGTCAGTCGGTTCTGCTGTCAGCACGCCGTGGGCGACGTGGACCAGGAAGCGCTCGCCACGGTCAGGAAACTCAAAAATCACCGACAGAGTCTGGTCTGCCGCCTTGGCTGGGTCCAAGCGCACAGCCAGGAGGTCGAAAATCATCGGACTGGGAAGGTTCGCCACCAGATCGGGCGAGCCACTGGCATTGCGCGGGGCCATGGCTGCGCCGCGTAGCTCTCCGGCCGCCGTCAGGTACATGTTGCGCCAGATTGCACTCTCGGCCTGATAGCCTAGCTGATCATAGACCCCAGCCAGTTGTTGGCGGGCCGACTGATCCTTCGCATCGGCCATGACGACATGGTTCAGCAAGCTGGCTGCCCACCCATAGTCACCGGCCTGCGAAGAGGCTCTCGCGAGTGTCATGACCTTTGCCGCCCCGCCCATTGCCGCAACATAGCGCCGACCCTCTTCTGGCGGTGCCAAGACCGAGAGGTGAGCGGGGTTGGCATCGTACCAGCCCATATAGCGCTGGTAGACCGCGCGGCTGTTGAAGCTCATGGTTCCGTAATAGCCGCGATTGAACCAGTCCTTGGCCAGTACCGGCGGCAACGCGATCTGACCGGCAATCTCTGACCCAATCAGACCGGAGTTCATCATCCGCACCGACTGATCATGCAGATATTTGTAGGCGTCGCGATGGTCACTGAGGAAGCGAGTAATCACCTCTTGGCCAAACCTTGGCCATCCATGGCTGGTGAACATGGTGTCGGTTCGAGGCCCGTAAAGACGGATGGAGTCCGAGAGGTCGTCAGCCCAAGCCTTGGCATCGCGGACCAGCGCGCCGCGCGGCGTCAGCACATTGTGCATCGAGACGTTGGCGTTCTCTGCCATGCAAAGTATCCGCCAGCCGGGGAAGTAGACGTTCATCTCCGCAGGTGCCTCAGTGCCCGGCGTCATCTGAAACTCAAGGGCGACGCCGTCGATGGTCATGGTCTGACCCGTGTGCGTGATGCTGAGCGTCGGCGCGATCAGGGTGACTGTGCCCTTCGAGATCCCCTGGCCGATCCCAGAGCTGACTTGGCCCAATGGCCCGGGTACCAAACGATATCCGAACTGGAATTCTGCCCTCCGGTTCATCGCGGGTCCGGCGATGACGTTTTCGCTGACCGCCTCTTTCAGAAACCCCTCCGGCGCGATGATGGCCACCCGGCGCGCATCTACGTCTGCCTGATCGACAACGCCGCGAACCCCGCCAAAGTGATCGGTGTGGCTGTGGGTGTAGATCACCGCGACGACGCGGCGTTTGCCCAGTTTCTGGTTGGCCAGTTCCAAGGCCGCCTTAGCAACTTCGGCGGTGGTCAGCGGGTCGATGATGATCCAGCCCGTATCACCGGCAATGAACGTGATGTTGGAGACGTCGAACCCACGCACTTGCCAGATATGATCGCTGACTTGGAACAGGCCGTGCTTGGCCAGCAGTCCTGCTTGGCGCCAGAGGCTCGGATTGACCGTGTCGGGGGCCGGGCCTTTGAGGAAATCATAGACCGACAGATCCCAGGCGACGACACCATCGGCGCGCATGATCCTAGGTTCAACCCGACTGCCAAGAAAACCCCTGTCTGCGAACTCAAAGTCCTGTTGGTCGGCAAAGGGTAGGCTGGCCCGCAGACTGGCCTGCGCCGCGATGGTCGCCGGGCTCGCGGGGTCAGCGGCTTTAGCTGCAGATGTCGAGATCAGAGCAAGTGAGAGGACAGCAATGGCCAGCGATTTCATGGTTTCCCCCGTTGGAGGCAAACTGCAGCCTGACCGCGCATAGGGCAAGGCTAAGTTAAGCTAGGGGGAAGGTGGAGGGCTTCTGTTGCAAGGCGCCCTCCGGGCCCCGCCTAACGCTGCTAAGACGTTAGGAGTTTATGTTGAAATCTATCGGGTCGCTTACGCGGCCAAACGGACTTCTCCAGCGAAGTTATCGTTCGCATTTACAAAATGGCCCGAAACGGTGGGCCAAGCCGGAAGAAAGCAACACCTTTAGACGTCTGTCGATGCTGATCGGCCCCATGCTGCCCGGCGATACCCGGGGGAAGAATGGTGGAGCCGCCGGGAATCGCACCCGGGTCCAGTCCGCTTATGACGTGCGCGTTTATCCTCATAGTCCGGCGAACCGGACGCCTTACATATAGAACATCTGGGCTAGGATTTGAAGAACCGATGCGAAATTCGTGGGATCGACCGTCCGCGAAGCGCGACCAGCGCCCGGCTTTTCGCCGACCGCCACCAATCCTTCGTGGTCGAATTAGCTCTGGCCTGTCCGGAAAGGTAGTTTGTAACGAGCACATCACGCCCTGAAAGCGATCCGTCATGAACGCGTTCCTTTATGCCCTGCGCCCGCTGGTTCTGGATTTCCTGTCGACCATTGTCTTCCTCATCTTGGTCGCTCTGAAGGTCGATCTGGTCATTGCCGCTAGCTCCGGCATCGTGATCGGGGTTGGCCAGGTGGTCATACTAAAGACGATGCGACGTCCTGTTGCGCCCTTGCAGTGGATGGGGTTGGGCTTAGTCTTGGTGTTTGGCACCGCCAGCCTCGTGACCCATGACCTGCGCTTCCTGATGGTCAAGCCGACGATCATCTATCTGTTGATCGGTGGGGTGATGCTGAAACGCGGATGGATGTTGCGCTACATGCCACCCGTCGCGTCGGGTCATGGCGAAGATGTCATGACGACCTTCGGCTATGTCTGGGCGGCTTTGATGTTTGTCACAGCTATCGCCAATGCCCTTTTCGCCATCTGGTTTACGCCCCACTGGGTGCAGTTCATGGCGATCTTCCCCATGGTGTCTAAGATCATGTTGTTTGCCGTTCAGTACCTCACGACCCGGTCGATTGTGCGTCGCCGCATCATAGCGGCGCGTGTTACATGGCCAGCGCACCGCGCGTGATCGACAGCACGCCGGTGCGCGAGAGTTCTACCAAGCCGAGCGGCCGCATCAGGTCGACAAACTTGTCGATCTTGGTTGACGCGCCGGTCAGTTCGAAAATGAAGCTGTCGATCGTGGTATCTAAGACCTTGGCCCGGAAGATATCGGCAATCCGCAAAGCTTCGACGCGGTCTCCGGCAATACCCCTGACCTTGACCAGCGCCAATTCGCGCTCCAACCCGTTGGGGTCTCGGCTGATGTCCTGAACGTGGCGCGTCGCGACCATCTTCTCAAGTTGAGCTTCGATCTGCGCCAGCACGTGCGGTGCGCCGCGGGTGACGATGGTTACGCGACTGGTATTGGCGTTGCGATCTGTTTCAGCGACGGTCAGGCTCTCAATATTGTAGCCGCGCGCTGCAAACAGGCCGACGAGGCGATGGAGCACGCCCGGCTCGTTCTCAACCAGGATCGCGAAGGTCGCGAGGTTCTCGGCCTCCTCAGCATGGGCCAGATCATAGACTGAGGCAGGTTGGGCGTCGGACATGGGTTCTCTCGCTTGGCGCTCGTCGCAATATCGCCGAGCAGGTGTCACATGCACGGTCGCGGAGCAAGACATAGGCGCAGGCCAGTTGAATTCGTAGGCCCGTGAGGATGAGGTGACGAAGACTGTGAATCACCATCACTTCCCCAGT
>JANPNB010000327.1:0-1763 GCA_031427275.1 Alphaproteobacteria bacterium
AATTGCCACCCTACAGCTCGTCGAGGCCCTTCAAGGCCTCCGAGCACCCGTTTCCACGTCCCCACCACCCACAGGAGCCTGAGCCATGTCCAAGACCACCAAGAAGACCCTCGCCACGCTGATCACCGAAATTCGCGCCGGTCGCGCCATCATGCCATTCGCACCGGCCCGCCGCATCGCCGGCACGCTCACCCTCAGCCACACCTCGTCGTGACCAAGCTCCGCTCTATCACCCGCGCCTGTATTAGACGTGTTGCGATTAGACTGATTGCACCCATCAAAAGGTTCGACGAACCCACACACGCAAAAACCGCCGCCAATCAAAATCGGCGGCGGGGGGAGGTCAATCAAACAGCTCTGACAGGAAAGACTTCTTGCGCTTGCCGTGGCTATAGCGGCTGTCGTCGTCGTCATATCCACCCGACCTATATCCTCGGGCTGGGGGTTCGCTTTCACGCCGGGTCGGTGCCGCATCTTTGATGCTGCGTTCAATGATCTTGTCGAGCTCTCCTCGATCGAGCCAAACGCCGCGACATGTTGAACAAAAATCGATTTCGACGCCTTGCCGGTCGGACATGGTCAGCCCGGTCTTGCAAATCGGACATGGCATGACGGCGACGGCTTCTGAACTTCTCATCGTCTAGGCCCCCTTAAGTGGGCGAGCGAATGCGAGCCGATGCATGCGATCCTTGATTGCCAATTTGAGCTTCTTCAGCCGCAAAAGACGCAAGCTGTCAGGGGGCTGTCGCTTGTGCTCGCAACGTACTTCGGCGTCCAACCTGCTATGGACCAAGAGCAGTCGATAAATAAGTGCTTTCATAGCCTATCTCCATTCGATGATTTACCAATCGAACCAACCACAATGCAGCCCTACTGGGGGTATTGGACTACATTGGGTTCGCTCGACGCGGTTCGACGTCGCGGCTGTCGGGGTAACACAGCCGCCAGATGGACCCGGCCCGCAGACACAAATTATCCGCGTCGGCGATAGACCGCCAATCTAATTTTATCCGCTAGTCGATAGTACTAGCCTATCACAAACCGCTGTTACCGATAAGCGATTTGCCCAATCTGGGCGCGCGCCTCAACTCGAATTCGTTCAGCAATCGTCCGATAGGCGTCGCCATATGCAGCACCAGATCGCCATGCCGCTGCGATGCTGCGCGTGTATTTCCACCCCTCGGGCTCAAGCACGTCGATGCCCGCACGGCCCCCGACATCCGATCGTTTGTAAAACTCTGGAAGAACCGCAAGCCCCAGCCCTGAACTTGCCATCTGATGGATGCTGTCCAGGCTTGTCCCTTCATAGTCACGCAGCAGATCCATGCCGAGTTTGGCGCAGATCGCAGCGACCTGGTGATGCAGGTGGTGGGTCCTGCAGACGCTTAGAACCTGTGCACCTTTCAGGTCCGCCAGGCTAAGCTTCGAGCGCATGGCAAGCGGATTATCGGGGGGTGCAACTAGCACTACTTTGGCAGATTTGTAATTTTTGGGATTCCTAAGAGGCCAAAACCCTGATTCATGGGGAGCCAGCTTTATGGGATGCTGACGATGGCAGAGGACTGGCGGGGCGATCTGGAGATTTGGCTGACACCATTTCTGGCGGCTTTGCGGCACAAGACCCGGATGAGGCTTTGCCCGGCCTATATCGCAGGCCTAATTGGTCCGGGTGACCGCAAGAGTGTTCAGCCGATGGCGGCTCGTGATGGCGAGTTTGGCTATGACCAACTTCATCATTTTGTCGCCGACGGTGTGTGGGAAAG
>JANPNB010000328.1:0-1799 GCA_031427275.1 Alphaproteobacteria bacterium
CCACCATTTCGATGCCGGTCGGTGTGTCCAATAAATCTGCCGGTTTAAGACCACCCAGCGAGGCTTGAGGCTGCTCTATCCAAAGCCCCAGCCACTTTACTGAATCGAAATCTTTGGCTTGTTTTGCGGTACTGTCGTTGACGATGTCTTGCGCCATACCCAGCAGTTTGACCATGCCAACGGCCGCTTGCCCGGCGCGTCCGTCGATAACGGAACCCTCTGCCATTTTGCGTGCTGCAGTGGCTTTGGGTATGCGCAGCATCGTGAAAACGCGCGATGAGGGTAAGTCCATCCGGCTGGACAGATCAGTGATGAACGTACCTGCAACACCTGCACGTTCGATCTCAATAATCTGCATCGGCGTGGCGTTGTGAACTTGTTTGAGGTAGGCATCAACGCCCATGCGCCGGGTGTAAGCAGGCATCTGCCAGGGCATTGCGGCTTTGGCGGGCCGGTGGTTGCTGGTGTGGGTGGATTTCTGTGGGGCTCGGAGCATGTCAGTTCTTTGGTAGCTACTCATTTGAGACATATTCTAATACCATTTGAGTAATCTGTAGTGGTGTACTCCACACAGACGACATCAGTTCCGGCCCTGCGATAAGATGATTTATGACCCTTCGCTCCTCGAACCGCGGGCGCGCCCTCACTACAGCCGCCGCAGTAATGCTCTCACTTGCAGCCTGCTCGCCCCTGGGTACGCTCAATGCCGTCATCCCCAGCGGCAGCTACATCTTCAGTGCGGATGTGGCTTACGGCCCGTTGGCGCGCCAGCGGCTGGACATTTACCGTCCCAGTAGCACGGCATCTGCGCCAGGCTGGCCTGTGGTGGTTTTCTTCTACGGCGGCTCCTGGAACCGGGGCGAGAAGGCGGACTACAAGTTTGCAGGCGAAGCGCTGGCGTCACGCGGGGTGCTGGCGCTGGTGGCGGACTATCGCCTCTACCCCGAAGTGCGCTACCCGGATTTTTTGAAGGACTCGGCCTTGGCACTGGGCTATGGTTTGAAGGAGGCGGCTCGCCTGGGTGGCGATGCAAAGCGCGTGTTTGTGATGGGCCACAGCGCAGGCGGCTACAACGCCGCGATGTTGGCGCTGGACGCGCGCTGGCTGGGTGAAATTGGCCGCAAGCCGTCCGAGCTGGCGGGCTTCATCGGTTTGGCCGGTGCCTACGAATTTTTGCCGATGACCAACCCTGACGCGCAGCCGGTGTTCTTTCATCCCGACTATCCGCCGAACACCCAGCCGATTGAGTTCGCGAGCAGAGCTGCACCGAGAACCTTTCTGGGTGCAGCATCGAAGGACAGTCTGATCGACCCGCAGCGCAATACTGTTGCCTTGGCGGCCAGGCTTACTGCCGCAGGAGTGCCAGTTACGCTTAAGTTATACGACGGTGTAAGCCACATCACGCTGGCGGCGTCGCTTGCCCGCCCGCTGCGTTTTCTGGCACCAACGCTTGACGATGTGGTGGCGTTTATTGATGCCGATCCCGCAGCAAAGTAGCCCCGCTTTATCAGTCGGCTAACCGTCGGCTACCAGTCCTCCTTCACGGCCAACACCGCATCCCGCCCCGCCGCCGCACGCGCAGCAAGCCAAGCGGTCGCCGTGCCCGCAACCACCACGGCCAGACACAGCAACACCAGGCGCGGCCAGGGCACGGCCATGTCCATCGTCCAGTGAAAGCTCTGTGGGTTCACCACATGTACCAAGATGACAGATACGGCCAAGCCCAGCGCCAACCCAGCCAGTGCGCCAATCGCCGTCCAGGCAAATCCTTCGCCCGCCACAACGCCCAGAATTTGCCG
>JANPNB010000329.1:0-11015 GCA_031427275.1 Alphaproteobacteria bacterium
CCAAAGAAGTAGTGTTTAAGAAGCCGTATGAAGAACAAAGGAAAGAGTTTGACGCTAAACTAACTGAACTGCGTAATCAGGTTCCAACCATTGAATCACTGTTCGAGGACGACGCCGCGACGACCTAGGTGTCCAAGCTCCGCGCCGACAGTCTGCTGGTGACGCGTGGTCTGGCGGAGAGCCGGGCCAAGGCACGCGCTGCGATTGAGGCGGGCGGGGTCACGGCGGCTGGTCGCGTTGTCTCCAGGGCTTCAGAGTTGTTGGACGAGGCCGCCGAGCTGGTCGCAGCGCCCGCCCATCCATGGGTCGGGCGTGGCGCGCTGAAGCTGGTTCACGCGCTGAACCTGTGGAAAATTGATGTGACCGGTGCCGTCGTGCTCGATGTCGGCGCTTCGACTGGCGGATTCACCGAGGTGTGCTTGTCGCGCGGTGCCGCTCATGTCTACGCCGTCGATGTGGGGCGCGGCCAGCTGCATCCCAAGCTCGCCGTCGATCCTCGCGTTTCAAATCTGGAAGGCACAGATGCGCGGGCGCTGACCCCCGAATTGATCCCACAGATGCCGGACTTGGTCGTCTGCGATGCCAGTTTCATAGGTTTAGCCAAGGTGTTGCCTGCTGCGCTGGGCTTGGCCCGAACCAGAGCCGGACTGATCGCCTTGATCAAACCCCAATTCGAGGTTGGGCCTGAGCGCGTGGGCAAGGGTGGTTTGGTCAAGGTTGCTGCTGACATGGAAAGCGCGGTGGCCGGAGTTGTTGTGTTCTTGGAGATCAGTGGATGGAACGTCAGTGGCACAGCCGCCAGCCCCATCGTGGGTGGTGAGGGCCAGGTAGAGTTCCTCGTTTGGGCAACTAAGGCGCAGCCCTGATCATTTTACAGCCCGATCATCCCATTTTGACCGACTCGCGTGACACTGTTGCTGATCGGGACCGCGCCATAGGCCTATGCCCGTCGCGTTGGCCGTTCGTGGTCGACGCAGTCGTCTTGAGGCGTCCGGAATGTTTCTTATTGAGCGCTCTAAACTTTTGCCAGCCTTCGTCGGTTTGTCACTCTTCGCCGCAGTGTTTGGCAGCGCAGCCAAGGCCCAAGAGACCCAAGCGGGCCGAGCGGGTGCCCCTATGGATGCCACCCAAACCCAGATCGCGGTGATGAAGGACGAGATCGCGGCCTTGACCGCACAAGTCGCGGAGCTGAAGGCGGCGATTTCCGGGGGGTTGAAGGACGTCCGCGCTGCGCAGACGGCCCAGCCCCAGGTTAGCGTCGCCAATGGACGCCCCACCTTCGCCTCGCCAGATGGCAAGACCTCCGTCGCGATCCGGGGTGTGATTCAGTTCGACGCGGCCAGCTACAGTGTCTCGCCTTTGACTACCGCCAACGATCTGGGTTCCGGCACTAATCTGCGGCGTGCGCGCTTGGGGGTCGACGGCAGAGTGTTTGGGGATTGGTCCTACGGCATTCTTGGTGAATTTGGCGGCACCGGCGGGGAAGTTGCAGGGCTGAACCAAGCCTATCTCGAATACGGCGGCTGGAAGCCCTTCGGTCCTAAGACAACGGTGCGGCTGCGGATCGGGGCTTGGGCGACACCCGCCGGTCTGGAGGATGCCACCAGCAATACTGAGGGTCTCTTCTTGGAACGCCCGGCGGTCGCCGAGCTGGTGCGCAACTTCGCGGGCGGTGATGGTCGAACCGGGGTCGGGGCCTTTGCCAATGGGGATCACTGGTACGGCTCGCTGGTCTGGACGGGCAAGGTTGTCGGGGTACCAACCACGCCGGAGTTTGACCAACAGAGCGGATATCTGGCGCGGCTGGCCTTCAATCCCTGGCATGGGCCGGACTATGACGTGCATCTGGGCGTCAATCTGCAGGGTGTGACCCGACCTGCGGACACCGCACCGGGGGCGGCCGTGGCGCACGCTCTGCGCCTGCGTGAGCGGCCCGAGATTCGCGTCGACGGCGGGCGGCTGGTCGATACTGGCGCTCTGGCCTCGGACGGTTTGACAGTGATGGGCGCAGAACTGGGCGTGAGCCGCAACAATCTCCTGTTGGTGGGGGAAGCCTTCAAAATTGACCTAGATCGCCCTGGAACGTCAAATGCGTTCAAGGGTTGGTATGCGGCGGGGGCCTGGACCCTGACCGGCGAGCGCCACCTCTGGAACGGGGCCAATGGCGGTTTCCGCGGTATTCGTCCGACCAAAGTCTTTGATCCGACACGCCAGACCTGGGGCGCCTTCGAGGTGGCCGGTCGCTACAGCGTGCTGAATTTGGATGATCGACGCGGTTTGGCCGGCACAGCAACCCCGATCGGTGGTGTGCGTGGCGGTGAGCAGGTGATCACCACCTTGGGCCTCAACTGGTATCCCAACGCCGTGGTGCGGATATTGGTCGATCAACAGTGGATCAACGTGGATCGATTGAACGGGGCGGGGGCTCAGAGCGGCGAGGATGTGCGGGTGACCTCATTGCGGGCCCAGGCGGCGTTCTGATGGCTCTATCAAGCCGCTGATTTTGGGGTAAGCTCGGCCACCGCAATCGGAGGACTGTCCCATGGCCTGCGCCAATCCCATCGTTCTCGCACTTTCGATTTCCCTTATCCTGGGCGGCACAGGCCTGGCCGCGCCGATCCCGGCAAACATCACCAAGGCCCTGGCTGATCCCGCGCGACCGGCGACCGATGTGGCCCGGGACGCCGCGCGTCATCCTGCCGAGCTACTAGCTTTCGCAGGGGTTAAGCCCGGCGCGCAGGTGGCCGATTTCATTATTGGCGGCGGATACTTCACAAGAGTTTTATCCGCAGCCGTCGGGCCGAAAGGTCATGTGACAGCCTACCAACCCGCCGAATTCATTCAATTTCAAGCCAGCTACGGAGAAAACCTCAAGACCGTCGCCGCAGCCTACAAGAACATCACGCCGCTTAGCAGTAGCCTTCAGGTCTTGGACCTGCCCGACAAGCTGGACCTCGTTATGACCGTGCAAAACTACCACGATCTACACCTGGGCCCGTTCCCCAAGGACACCGCGACCAAGATCAATGCGGAGGTGTTCAAGTCGCTGAAGCCGGGTGGGGTATTCCTGATTGTTGACCACGCGGCGACCGCAGGGTCAGGGATTGGCGCGGCTGACACCCTGCACCGCATTGATATTGCTGCCGTGAAATCAGAGGTGGAGGCTGCGGGCTTCAAGCTAGCTGCGGAGAGTTCCATGCTGGCCACATCAGCAGACACCCATACGGCGAACGTCTTTGATCCCGTGATCCGCGGCAAGACCGATCAATTTGTGCTGAAGTTCGTCAAGCCAAGGTAGCGCCCACGAAAAAGGCCGCTCCCGAAGGAGCGGCCCCAGATCGTTTGACTGCTGTGTGAACCCGAACCGCTAGTCTACGACCTGATAACGACCGCTTGAGTCGCGGCAAACACGGACAAAGCGCTTTTGCACCCGGCCATCCGGCAGATAGATCGGGCTCTCGGCTAGCGAGCAGCCATTAGCGTCAACCTGGCCCTGGTTCACTCGGTAGCTGTCGCCATAGTCGTCGGTGGCATAGGCGTCATAGCGTGAGCGTGACCGGCTACGGTTGTCATAGCCACTGTTGTAGCTGCGACGATTGTCATAGTTCGAACCATAGGTGTTGCCGCCGTAATAGCCTTGGCCACGATCATAGGATCCGTAGTCGGACTGACCGTCGTTGTAATAGGCGCTGGACGACTGGCCACTCTCACAAGCCGCAGAGCGCTTGCCAATAGTGGCACCCAATGCTGCGCCGGCCAGGGCACCCAGGACGGCACCTTCCTTGCGAACGTTGCGTCCGGCCACATTGGAGCCAATGGCGGCTCCAGCTAGGGCACCGATGATGCCGCCGCCGGTCGAACGGGACGTGGTGTCGCGACGGCAGGGATCGTAGCTATAGCTATTGCGGCCATAATAATCGCTCGAGCTTTGCGCGGCGGCGAAAGTAGGAACCGAGACTGCGGTGGCCAGGGCCATAATGGCGGCTGCGCCGGTCAGGCTGGTTTTTGCGAAAAAGTTTTTCATTTCAAACGCTCCAATTGGGAACTGGACTTGGGGGAAACGGGGTGAGGATTAGGCGCGGCCGCTGGGACGCCAGACGCCGTTCTTGCTGCGGCAGACTTCCAGGCTGTGGTTGCGACCGTCATAGTATTCTTCGATCCAACGGCAGTTATTGCGGCTGTAATTGTTCTGGGAGATACGGCCAGGATAGGGCGCGCACTTAACGTTATGCTTGCCGACCTGGTGACCGACGCCGGCCCCCAACAGGCCACCTATGACGGCCCCCGTGCCACGGTCGTCCTTACCCGCGATTGCCGCGCCGGCCAGCGCACCGAGTGCGCCACCGGCGATGGTCCCATTGGTGGTCGACTGCTTTTTCTTGGCGGCGCAGACATTGCCGTACCCGTAATCGCCGCCCGGCTGAGCGACCGCAAACTGCGGAACTGAGAGTGTTGAGACAGCACAGGCCGCTGCCAGGCTTATCGCTAGAAGGGACTTCATGGTGTCGTTCCTACATTGGCGACCCAATGCCGCTGTTAGGTTTGTTTTGACCGATTGAACCTGAACGGGGTTTGAACGGGAATCTGAACCCGCGTTCAGGCAAGATTTTGGCGTTTCCGTCGCGCCGCGCTACACCCGCGTCACAATGCGAAATTTCAAGCGGCCTAATCCGGCCAAACCCCGACATCCGCAAAGCTCGCCAGCTGGCCCGCCCCTTGAACTCGTGATCGAGACGATCGGCGGGGAGGGTGATGGTGTCGCGCCCGGACCGCTGTTTGTGCCCTATACACTGCCGGGCGAGCGGGTGATCGCGACGGGCGGCGGAGAGCGGCGGGAACTCAGTGAGGTGCTGGTAGCCAGCCCGCAACGCATCCCTCCCGTGTGTCCACACTTTGGCGTTTGCGGCGGCTGCGCTTTGCAGCATTGGGAAGCCGGTGCCTATCTTGCCTGGAAGATTGAGCGGTTGCGCGGAACCTTGGCGCTGCAACATCTGGAGACCGACATTCTCGGTGCCTTTGCCGCCTCCCCGGGTACGCGTCGTCGTCTGGCCCTGCACGCGCGACGCGGAACGCGAGAGGCCGCTAGACTGGGATTCAAAGAGCGCAAGTCTTGGGCCGTCGTTGATATCGCCAATTGTCCGGTGGCCGATCCCATCCTGGAAGCGGCGCTGCCATATCTGAGGCGATTGGCGGTTCCGTTGTTCGAGCACAGGCTTTCGGCCCCCACCCTGCATGTCACCTTGACGCTTTCGGGCATCGACATCGACATTACTGGCGTAGAGCGCAAGTCGGGTGGGCTCTCAGCCGACGCACGTATGCAGGTCGCAGCGGTCGCCGCCGCCGCGGACTTTGCGCGGGTGACAATCGACGGCGAGATGGCGTTCATGTCACGCCAGCCTGTCGTTCGTTTTGGTCCAGCGACGGTCGCCTTGCCGCCTGGGGCCTTTCTTCAAGCAACCCTCGGTGCCCAAGGTGCCATGACCAAGTTTGTCGCCGCCGCTGCGGAGGGATCTTCGAGAATTGCTGATCTGTATTGTGGCGTCGGAACCTTTACCTTCGCGCTGGCCAATATCGCGCCCGTGCTGGCGGCAGAAGTCTCGGCACCAGCAATTGCCGCCATTGTCAGCGCGGTCGCCACCGCGCCGGGCCTGAAGGGAATTGTCGCTGAAGTTCGTGACCTCGCGCGCAGGCCGGTCTTGGCAATGGAACTCAAGAAGATCGATACCGTGGTGTTCGATCCCCCCCGCGCCGGTGCGGCAGAGCAAACCGCTGAGTTAGCAAGGTCTGGTGTCTCCAGAGTGATCGGGGTGTCCTGCAACCCAGCGACCTTTGCCCGAGATGCCCGGGTCCTTGTCGATTCTGGATTTCGGTTGGAGCGTGTGCTGCCCGTCGACCAATTTCTGTGGTCGCCTCATGTGGAATTGGTCGGCGTTTTCCAGAGATAGACCGCCGCCCGATTGATGCGGGAACGATGTTCTTCAGACCACGTTGGGTGGTCGTAACCCCCTGGAGGACACTATGCCCGATCTGGAAAAACACGACGCCGTTGCCATGCTCAAGGCTGATCACCGAACGGTGGAAGGTCTATTCGCCAGCTTTAAGGCCGCAAAGGCGGCTGGTCAGAAACGCACTCTGGCTGAGCAGATTTGCCTGGAACTGACCGTCCACACCAAGATCGAGGAAAACGTCTTCTACCCGGCCTGCGAGGGCGCGGTTGAGAAGAGCCTGTTGAAGGAAGCCTATGTCGAGCACGACGGCGCAAAAGTGCTTATCGCCGAGATCGAGGCGGGCGGGCCCGGCGACGAATTCTATGACGCCAAGGTCAAGGTGTTGTCGGAGATGATCGAGCATCACGTGAAGGAAGAGGAGGCGCGCGTGGATGGCGTGTTTGCGCAAGCGCGCAAAGCCGGTCTGGATATGGACGGTTTAGGCGCGCTTATGGCGACGGAAAAGCACCGGCTGATGACCGAGTTTAAGGCAAATGGTGTTCCGACGCCAACGACCCCGACCTTTGAAGCGACCACTCTGAGATAATCAGATCACGGTAAGGCCAAGCGACTGAGACGGTCGTCTCAACGTCCCTTGCCGAGCTCAGCGGCAATGTCTTTGACCATTCGGCCCACCTTGCGATGGGCCGAGGTCAATTGATCGCGGGTGACGCCCCACTTCTTCATCCAGTATTCCACCGCCTGGCGCTCCGAGAGGTCCAGGCGGTCTTTGTCGATGAAACCGCGCTTGTCTTTAAGGCCGGCCAACGGAACGCGGCTCTAGTCCTTGAGGTTGGCTGGAACGTGCCCGCCATTTTCGGCCAATTTTTGCAGCACGGCCTTGTGCAGGGCGATGTTCTGTTCGGCCGAACCATCGGCACCGACCTGAATATTGAGTTCGTCGCCAAGCTCTTTGCGCGCTGACAGGCTTGAGTCCATGTCCAGCAGCTTCAGCAAATCGACAATTGAGGTGTCATAGTTGCCGCCGCCACCCTTTTCGGCAGCCAATGCCGAAAGGACGGCTTTAACATCGACGGGCGGTGCAGGCGGCGGTGCCACCGCAGTTGCGGCAGGCGCAGCGGCCACGGGTGGCGCGACAGGCTTGGCTGCCTTGTGATGAAAAATCTTGTCCATGATTGAGCTGAAAATGCCCATGGGTATCTCCTAGGTGTCGGGTTGCAGATCACGCCCTACGTCATCTTGTGACAGCTGCGCCTCGGTTATTTGTTTTCGCTGTCTAGCTTGCCGTACTTGACCTCGAATCCAGCAATATCGCCCTGGGCGAGGAGGCCAGCTTGCTCGACCCAGTCGTCTCGCAGGATTCGCCCCTTGAACGATCCCAAATGCACATCGACTTCGCCGATTTCGTGAGCCCCCCAGGCCGCGATCTGATCAAACCGCGTGACGCCCAGGCCGTTCAGAAGCGCGTTAAGCTTGGGGCCGACGCCCTTTAGCTGCAGCAGGTCGTCAGGGGCACCAACCGCCATCGGGATAGCGGGACCTGAAGTCGACATCACCGGCATCGGCGTCACTTGCGCCAAGTTATGAGGCGTGTTTTCGGTTGGATAGACAGCCGGAACGGCACCGGTTCGGCGTGGCGACATCCGAGCCCAGGCCCACCATCCGGTGGCAAAGCCAATCAGCAGCGCGATCAGCAAGAGCAAGCCATTTGCCCCGATCAAAGCCATCATCGGCTCAGTCCTCTCAATATTCGCTAGAGCGCTTGGCGCCCCAGACGAGCCAAGCTGCACCTAGGCCGACGCCGAAGGCGATCAGCAACAGCACCAGCACTTCGATCCACAAAGACACCATCAGTTATATCCTCCCCGGCGTTTAACCGGCGCTGGCCACGATGAATTCAATCCGGCGATTGGCCGCATTGGCGGAGCGTGATGATCCTGCTACCGCGGGGTTGGTCGAGCCGTATCCCTTGGGCGTGAGGCGCTCGGCCGGGACGCCATTGGCCATCATTGCATCAGCTACCGACTTGGCGCGAGCCTCTGACAGAGTCTGATTTGAGGTTGAATTGCCGGTCATATCCGTATGACCAGCGACCTCGACATGCGTTCCCGCACAGGCCGAAATCGCCTTAGCGAGGGTCTCAATCAAGGCGGTTGAAGCGGGGGCAATACTGGCGCTGCCGCTGGTGAATTGTACGACTTTCCCTTTAATCGCCGCATCAACATCGGCTTGGCACGATGCAACGGCCTGTGCAGTTGCCGGCGCGGGCGACACGGTTACGGCGATGGGGGCGGCAGTCTGCGCCCAGCGTGCGTCATAGACACCGGGGATCGCGCGGACCGCTTTCAATGCGGCTTCCCTCGCCACAGGGTCTGCAATGGGACCCGATAAAATAGCGACGCGTTGTAGAGCCGGGCTTTCCTGGAAGGCGACCTGCGCCTCGCTCATTTTTCCCGCGTTCAGGGCCGACTGGGATTGAGCTTGAAGCCCGTCCAAAAAGGCTTTGCCCATGCCTAGCGGCCCATGAGTAGCACCGGCCAAAAGTGCCGTCGCGACGGCACCGATCAGGATTTTAGTCGATGGGTTCATGCCAACGGGCTCCTAGATCGCAGTCGCGCGACATTAACGAAGAGTTAGAAACCAATTGGTCCTGATATTCTCTATTCTGTCTAGCAACCATTTACTGTGACGTCCGCGTCGAGGATTTGCGGACAAATCGGATTTTTGGAAAAGGCTTGCGAAACAGTGTTCGGTTAGGCGTCATTGCGACAATAGAGCAACGCACAGCTAGGCTCTCCGGGAGAATGACCATGAGCGACGGTTCCATCGACATCAAGGGTGACGTCTATGCGCAGGCCCTGGAGACTTTGAACCCGGCCCAGCCCGAACTGTTCGCGGGCGACGCCATGTGGCCCTATTTCGAGCGACTGCGCCGAGAGGATCCGGTCCACTACACAGCTGAGAGCGAGTACGGACCCTTTTGGTCGATCACCCGCTACAATGACATCATGGCGGTGGATACCAATCACCAGGTGTTCTCGTCCGCCGACGGCATCACGCTACAGAGTCTGGAATCTAAGGCGGAAAACGCCAATCGCCCGACTCGGCCCAGCTTCATCGCGATGGACCCGCCCAAGCACGACGTGCAGCGCAAGGCGGTCAGTCCGGTGGTCGCCCCCAACAACTTGCACCAGATGGCTCCCGTGATCCGGGAGCGGGCAGGGGCCATTCTGGACGGCTTGCCCATCGGTGCTGAGTTCGACTGGGTCGATCTGGTCTCAAAAGAGCTGACGGCCATGACGCTGGCCACTCTGTTTGACTTCCCCTTCGAAGATCGCCGCCAACTGACCCACTGGTCAGACATGTTCACCGCTCCTCCGGGCCATGGGCCGGTCAAGTGAGCATAAACGACAGGAAATCACCGCCTGCTTCTCGCGGTTTACCGAGCTGTGGAATGAGCGGATCAATTCGCCGCCGCAATCTGACTTGATCTCGATGATGGCGCACAATCCGGCGACGCGAGACATGGATATCCATGAATTCCACGGCAATGTCGCCCTGTTGATCATCGGCGGCAATGACACCACCCGGAACACCATTTCCGGCTCAATCTATGCCCTGAACAGGAATCCGGATCAGTACGCCAAGCTTAAAGCTGATCATTCGCTGATCACCTCGATGGTTTCGGAAACCATCCGTTGGCAGACGCCTCTGGCCCACATGGCGCGCACGGCCACGCAAGACTTCGAGATGCACGGCAAGACCATCCGCAAGGGCGACCGGGTCGCTATGTGGTACGTCTCAGGCAACCGTGATGACAGTGTCATTGCTGACCCTAATGCCTACCTGATCGAGCGGGAGCGGCCTCGCCAGCACCTCTCGTTCGGGTTCGGTGTGCATCGCTGCGTTGGCAACCGTTTGGCTGAGCTGCAATTGCAGATCATCTGGGAGGAGATCCTGGCGCGGTTCCCCGACATCCAAGTGGTCGGTGAGCCGGTGAGGTCACACTCGGTGTTCGTGAAGGGCTATGAGACCCTGCCGGTGATTATCCCAACGCGGAACTAGGCTCGGGTCACCCAAACAGGTCCCGCTGATCTCCTAGCCTCGGCGGAACCGTGAATGCTGCTAGGTCCAGGTCTGATAGGTGCCCCTCCAAGCCAAAGCGTCGCCGCGCGGCTTTGAATCGTTGAGCCAGGATGTCGGCGACCGGGCCCTGACCCTTCATCCGCGAGCCCCATTCAGAGTCATAGTCCTTGCCGCCGCGCATTTGCCGGACAAGGGACATCACCTTAGACGCGCGATCAGGGTGGTCGGTGGCCAACCACTCTTGAAACAGGTCTTTGATTTCCCGAGGCAGTCTCAGGGCGACATAACCCGCGCCCGTCGCACCAACTTGAGAAGCCCGTTCCAGCACAGCCTCCATCTCGTGATCGTTTAGGCCGGGAATTGCGGGCGCGAACATCACCAGAGTCGGCACCCCCGCGTCTGTCAGCGCCTTGATCGCCGCAATCCGCCGCTCTGGCGTCGCGGCGCGGGGTTCCATGCTGCGGGCCAACTTGCGGTCCAGCGTCGTGACGGAAATCGCCACCCGCACCAAGTTCCTGGCAGCCATTGGGGCTAGCAAGTCCAGGTCTCGAAGGATCAAGGCCGACTTGCTGATGATCGAGAACGGGTGGTTGAACCGCGACATCACCTCGATGATTTGGCGGGTAATCCGCAGGCTGCGTTCCTGTGGCTGATAAGGATCGGTATTGCCACCGATATGGATGATCATCGGCTGGTAACGCGGCTTGGAGAGTTCTTGCTCCAACAGCCTTGCAGCATCGGGTTTGAAGAACAGCTTGCTCTCAAAATCCAAGCCCGGCGACAGGCCCATATAGGCATGAGCGGGGCGAGCGTAGCAGTAGATGCAGCCGTGCTAGCAGGCGCGATATGGATTGATCGAGCGGTCAAAGCCCACATCGGGACTGTCATTCTTCGTGATTATCGTCCGTGCCCGCTCAGCTGTGACGGTGGTTTTGAGCCGAACCGGTTCGGTGTCTTCCTGAGTCCAGCCGTCATCAAAGG
>JANPNB010000330.1:0-2998 GCA_031427275.1 Alphaproteobacteria bacterium
AGGCTGCCAGTGGTAGAGATGCTTGGTTAGATCAAGCTGCTCCATGGCCACGGCAACCAGGGTGACCACCCCGAAGGCGTTGAAGAGGGTCGTGCTGAGGCTGGGGATGTCGGGCCCTTCCTCCAGCCCTCCCGAGGCGAGCGAAAGTATGAAGAGAACGACATAGACACCGGCAATGATGGTCAGGATGGCTTTCAAACCCGCCCACCAGAACGGAAAAATATCTGGCCCGATTAAATGTTGAACCTTGCGGTAACGGCCAGCCACGGTCATCGGGTGGCCGAAATCCTTCAGCAGATTCTCGATCTCATCAACCGCTAAGGGGCGACCCAGAGTCTCTTCCTTGGCCTCCACCTGAGACAATAGGAGATCGCGCAATTCTGCCGCAATATCGGCGCGCTGCTTTTCAGGAAGCTGGCGCTCCACGGCCGCCAGATAGCGATCCACCAAGTCCTTCATGGCCTGTCCCTCAGAATGTTGGTCACAGATGCATTGAGCGCGGCCCATTCGGTGATCAGCCGTTCCAGCACCACGGCACCCTCAGCCGAGAGCCGGTAGAACCGTTTCTTGCGTCGCTCCTCTTCGCGCCATTCGCTGGTCAGCAGGCCCTGGGTCTCGAGCCGGCGTAGCATGGGGTAGAGCGCGCCTTCCTCGATCTCCACCCCAGCGTCGGCCAGGGCCTTTCGCAGGGTGTACCCATAGTGCTCGGCCCGCAGCTGGCCCAGCACGGCCAGGATCAGCGAACCGCGGCGGAGCTCCTGTCGGAGTGACTCAAAAAGGTCTGTTTCATTCGGCATCACGCTGTGTGGTGTACACTGTGTGACACATAGTGTCTAGCGCATAGTATCTAGGCGCTTTGCGTCGTGGCCCGCGCCGTCGCATAAGGGGCCATGAACAACTTCCTCTTGGTGGCGCTGGGCGGCGCGGCGGGCTCCATGGCGCGTTACAGCCTCAGCCTGCGCTGGTCGGGCGCAATTTGGCCTCTGGGCACCTTTGTCGCCAACATCGCCGGTGGTCTCTTGATCGGTGGTCTGGCCGGCTTCCTCGCGGACCGGGTCGGGGATGGGGCTGACCGTCTGCGCCTGTTGCTCCAAGTCGGCGTGCTCGGGGGCTTCACCACATTCTCGGCCTATTCTCTGGAAACCGTTATTATGATTGAGCGCCGTGCCTATGTCAGCGCCGCCGGTTACGCCCTTGGATCGGTCGTGGTCTCCCTGCTGGCCGTCAGTCTTGGCCTCGTCATCGCGCGCCGGGGGTTCGCATGAGGGAAGTTCGCACACTTTTCGTCGACGCTGGAGAAGACGGCGTGCGCCTAGACCGCTGGTTCAAGCGTCGCTGGCCGCACCTCAACCATGTCAATCTGCAAAAGCTCACCCGCTCAGGCCAGATCCGCGTCGACGGCGCACGCGCTAAGCCCGACACCCGCCTAACCACCGGAGCACAAGTCCGCGTTCCGCCGCTGCCCGAAGCCCCAGTTCCTGGCACGCGCGAGGTGCTCGACAGGCGTGACACCGTCTATGCCAAGTCGATGGTGCTCTACGAGGACGATGAGGTCCTGGTCCTCAACAAGCCTGCGGGCCTTGCCGTTCAGGGCGGCACCAAGACCACCAAGCACATCGACCGCCTGCTCTCGGCCTGGGGGGAGGGGTTGGAGCGCCCGCGCCTCGTCCACCGCTTAGACCGCGACACTTCAGGCGTCTTAGTTCTCGGCAAGACTCCCGGAGCGGCCGCCAAGCTTGCCGGATCCTTCGCCCGCCGCAAAGCCGAGAAGACTTATTGGGCCCTCGTTCTTGGCCACCCCAAGCCGCAGGACGGCACTCTAGACTTGCCCCTGGTAAAAAAGGGCGTCGGTGATCGCGAGATGGTCGTCCCGGCCCAGCCGAAAGAGCCCGGTGCTGAACCGGCCCAGACCGACTTCTCAATGATCAGTCGCGCCGGAGCTCGCGTCGCCTGGATGGCGCTACGTCCCCACACCGGCCGCACACACCAGCTGCGCGCGCACATGCTGGCCATGGGGCATCCGATCCTTGGCGATCCAAAGTACAAGACCGAAGCCTCTGCGGCGTTGTCGTTCGGCCTCAAGCTCCAACTCCATGCCCGTCGTCTCACTCTCCCGCACCCGACCCGTGGCACCCTGGTCATGGAAGCCCCGCTCAGCCCTGAGATGAAAGCCGGCTTCGCTAAGTTCGGCTTCGACGAGCACGAGGCCGATCCAGAGCCGTTTCTGAAGAAGGGCAGGCGGTAGTTCGAATTGCCGTAGGTTGAACGATGTGATAGTCAGCTGACTAGGAAATGGAGCTTCTATGTCAGCCTGGAAACTCGAAACCGCGAAAGCCCGCCTAAGCGAGGTTGTTCGACAGGCCAAGTCCCAGGGGCCACAAACCATCACCGTGCGCGGCGAGAATTCAGCCGTTGTGCTCTCTAGTGATGATTATCGCAGGCTGATCGGATCGAAGGATGCGACCAATTGGGTCGATCACTTCAGGTCGGGTTTTGTCGGCGACATTGATCTAGACCGCGAAGCAGACACGGGTCGCGAGGTAGATCTGTGAGGGGCTGGCTGCTTGACACCAATGTCCTATCGGAGCTCGTCAGGCCAAGCCCAAATCAACATGTCATCACATGGCTGCGACAGATTCCGGAAGATCGAACCTATGTCAGCATCCTGACTCTTGGCGAGATTGATCAGGGGATTGAGTCCCTAGCGCCGTCGGATAGCCGACGCGCCAAGTACCTTAGCTTCCGAAATCACGTTGAGGCCGAATTTTCAGGGCGCATCCTGTCACTTGAGGACGACCTAGTTCGAAGCTGGGGTGTTCTGAGTGGCCAGTATCGGCGAGCGAACGGGGGCAAAGCTCCCGTCATCGATACTATGCTTGTTGCGACCGCTCAGAAGCGCAGGCTCTATCTCGCAACCCGCAACGTCGTTGATATGCGCACCTTCGGTTGGTCAATCTTCAATCCCTGGTCAGACAATCCGACAGATTTTCCATTGCAG
>JANPNB010000331.1:0-3212 GCA_031427275.1 Alphaproteobacteria bacterium
GGCCTTGGTCGAGATCATCTCAGGCAAGCCCTTCGCGCAGTATCTTCAGGACGAAATCTTCGGCCCACTGGGCATGGTCGATACAGCCTTCTTCGTCGCGCCAGACAAGGTGGACCGCTTCTGCGGCAATTATGAGCGTGGCCCCGATAAGGTGTTGAAGCTGATGGACGACGCTGTGGGCAGCGCCTTCACCCAGGACCCCGGCTTTAAGTCTGGCGGCGGCGGTCTCACTGGCACCACGGCTGACTATATGCGCTTTTGTGAGATGCTGCGTCGGGGTGGTGAGCTGGACGGCGCCCGCATCCTGGGTCCTCGCACCTTGGAAATGATGCACATGAACCACCTGAAAGACGGCAAGGATCTCACCCAGCTGGCCATTGGCGGCTTCTCCGAAACCGCCAATGAAGGCGTTGGTTTCGGCCTGGGCTTTGCCTCAACCCAGGGCATGGTGGAAACCGGCTCACACGGCGTCGGTGACTACTATTGGGGCGGTGCCGCCTCGACCATCTTCCTGGTCGATCCCAAGGAAGATCTAACCATGGTGTTCATGACCCAGCTGATGCCGTCCGGCACCTTCAACTTCCGGGGTCAGCTCAAGAGCCTGATCTATTCAGCGATCGTGGAATAGGGCTCGGCGAGGCATCTCGCTAACCCACCTGCCCGTCCATCCCGGCGCGTGGTCCTGGCTCGGAAATAGCCAGGTCTCGCTCTGGGCGACGGCATTGCGCAACGGCCGCGCCGCGCGGGCCTCACATCCGCCGTCACCTCCGGCGTTGATGATCAGACCGGGTAGCGGTCGTGAGGGCTTTGCACCCTCTTGCGCCGCAGGTTTGGCGCACAGCGCAGCCCATATCCGCGCCTGGGTGACCAGCCCCGCCTGATCGACCGCCATGGGCCGAATGCCAAAATAGACATAATCCACCTCGTGACTGGAGGCCTTAACCTGCACAATGGCTGGGTCACCAGCGACGATCTGGAAATCCACCGGGTCATCGACATTCCCCTGGGGATCGGGTGTCGGATCAGAGATGGTGCCGTCGCTCAGGGTCATGGCAAAGGCGCATTTGGGCCACTTGCCGGGCGGCGCTTGCAGGTTGAACTTGCAGCCCTGCTCAAACAAGGCCCACAGACCGGGTTTGACGGACGGCGCACCCGTAAAGTCACTGGGTCCGAACAAGGGTCGCGTCGATGTCACCATCCCGCAACCGCCCAAGCCCACGATCATCAGCCATGCGATCAAATAGCGGATCATCTTGCCAGCCTCCCCATATGCCGGTTGTTAAGGTTTCTAACTCAAAAAGAGTCGGTTGAACGGAGTGTTCACCATGCCTATGCCGCTTGCCGTTCTGGAAGCTGAATTGTCAGCCGCATTTCCGGATGCGCAGATCAAGATCGACGATCTCGCTGGCGACGGCGACCATTATCGTGCGCGGATCGTTTCGAAGGCCTTCATCGGCCTGTCGCGTATCAAGCAGCACCAACTGGTCTATGCCGCGCTGAAGGGCAAGATGGGCGGTGAACTGCATGCCCTGGCCCTCGAAACCCAAACCCCTAGCTAGAGGCGATCCATGCGCTACCGGCCCTTCGGCGCGACAGGCAAGGCGGTTTCTGCCGTCAGCCTGCTGCTGCGTGAAGCGCCCAACATGAACACCCCGCAAGCTTGGCGGATCATGGCCTTCGCAGCCATGGAGAACGGTATCAATTGCTTTGAGCTAACCGCTGGTCTCGATGTCATGGCCTTGGGAATCGGCGAAGCTTTGCGATCGGTTGAGCGCCGCCTGATGTTTCTTTCCTGGCGGCTGCGCGGCGACGGCAGCCACGCCCTGACCGCAGAGATGATTGCGGCCAGCGTCCGAAATGGCCTCCAGCGGACCGGGGCGATCTATTTTGACATGCTGACCATGGACGAGGTGGCCTATGAAGCCATGGACGACGGAGCCCATGCCTACTTGTCAGACCTCCGCGCGGCCGGGCTTTGCTTGCAAATCGGCATTGTCGGTGATGGTCCGACAGTCGATGCCTGCATCATCAAAGGCTCTTTCGACGTCTTGGTGACCCCCTTTGACCTGACATCTGATTGGCAAGCCCGACGCAGGGTGCGCGACGCGTCCGACAAAAACATGACGATCATCGCCTGCGAGCCCTTCCCCGCCGCCCAGATCCGCGCGGCCGGTGGCGGAAATGGTAACGCCATGCGACGCGGCGGCAATAGTCTGCTGAAACGCACTGACCCGCTGGCCGGGACCGGTACCTATGCCTTCCTCCACCAAACCTCAAGCTGGACGGCCGAAGAGGTCTGCTTGGCCTATCTGCTCACCGAGCCGACCTTTGCCTCTATCCAGGTCGAAGCCTTCCGTGCTGAGAGCATCTCTCGCTATGCAGGGGTGGCCGACAAAGATCTGCCGACGGGTGTAGCGGCTCAGATCGAAATGGCTCGATTTAGCCAAGTTAACGGCGATCGACGCCGGGCATAGGGACCTGTGGGTTGACCCGAGGCCTGCGGCTCCCTAGCTCTCTAGACGCAACACCTACCGAAAGCCCAAGCTCATGTCCGAACTTTCCGACCCCGCCCACGACTTCATCGGCAAGACCATCGCCGCAAATTCCGTGGTGTTGTTCATGAAGGGCGTGCCCGAGGCCCCCCAGTGCGGGTTCTCGGCCATGGTGGTTCAAGTTCTCGACCATATGGGCGTCGACTTCATCGGCGTGAACGTACTGCAGGACCCGGCCCTGCGCGACGGCATCAAGACCTTCTCCGACTGGCCCACCATCCCGCAGCTCTATGTCAAGGGTGAGTTCCTCGGCGGAGCCGACATCGTCAAAGAAATGTTCCAGTCCGGCGAGCTTAAAACCCACATGGCTGAGCAAGGCCTGCTGACCTAACTCTGCACCCGCTCATCCCCGCGTAGGCGGGGACCCAGGCTTTTTTGGTTTCTGGTTCAGGTCGAGTCCCGACAATAAAACACCTGGATCCCCGCTTTCGCGGGGACGAGCGGAGGGGTTATGGCAAGACTGTTCGAACCCCCGACCGGCCAGCAAGTTTTCGCTGAGACCTTCACGCCCCAACCCTCAGACATCGACGCCAATGGCCATGTGAACAACGTGGTCTATCTGGATTGGGCCCAACAGTTGGCCACCGCCCACTGGATGGCTCGCCAGACGCCCGAGGATATCGCCCGCTGGGCCTGGATATGCTTGCGCCACGAGGTCGA
>JANPNB010000332.1:0-1831 GCA_031427275.1 Alphaproteobacteria bacterium
GCGAAACTCCGCCAGCGAGCGGGTCTTTCCACTGGCGTCTGTCGCCTTGAAGGCCGGCGCAGGCTGCCCAAGCAACGGGGCAGCGGTGGTCTGCCCGGCCAAGGTGACAGCAAAGGCCACTGCCAGAAGGGCTTTCCGGTCAATCATCAGTACGGCTCCTGCCATAAGGTATGAGACAGGATACGTCTGAGGACCGACTAACGCAAAGTGACTTCAACCCGGCGATTTCCAGCCTCGTTGATGCCATCGGCGGTTGGAATACGAAGTTCGCGCTCGCCGCGACCGGTGGTCCGTGCGGCGGCCACGGGTACACCTTGCTTGACCAGCGCGGCGCGGATTTCCACGGCACGGACGCGCGACAAGGCGACAATGCTCTCCGCGCTGCCGACGGTGTCTGTATGGCCGGAGATCTGCACTTCGGACGCGGCCGTCGTGTCCCGGCGCAGCGCCTCCAGGATCGGCATGGATTCTGGCGTCAGGTCTGTTGAACCCTCAACAAAATAGAGCACATAAGCGCGCGGCGCGTAGGGAACCCGCGACAAAAGGTCTGAATACGCACCATCAGCCAGTGATGTGACCTTGAGTTGGCGACCGCCCAGGCGGCCTACGGAATTTGGCGCGGTCAGTGCCCCGATCTCGACCTCGGTCTTGGCGTCGAACACGGCCACCGCGCCCGAGGTGGTCATCCCCTCGTCGGGCAGCAACGCCACATTTGCGGTGGCACATCCTGACAGCATTGCCGCTGCGGCTATTGCGAACAGCGCCCTCATTTCACTTCCACCACAAACCGCGTGCCCCGGGCCGCCAGCAGCGAGGTGGGCGTGCGCACGCGCATGGCGTCCTTGTTTTCCCGGGCGATCTGGCCTGAGACAATAGCCAGGGATCCGCGATCCACGGTGGTCAGGGATTTGCCTTTGTGGGTGGTGTCGTCGAACTCGAACTGGCTGAGCGCCACGCGGCTGTTCGGCCCGACCGCGAAGCGGCTGTTGTCGACGAAGGTAATCCCGATCCGGCCGTCCTTGCCAGTCGCGATCACGTCGCTGACCAGCAACTGATAGCCCGGCGTTGCCGGCGTCGCGGCCTTGCCGCGCACGATGTTTGCCGCGCCGCTGACTGACTTTATCCGACCGATTTCGGCGGCTGCAACGGTTGCCGTCGACAGGCAAGCCAGCATCAGTAATCCTGCCAATATAGGTTCACGCATCACTGCCGCTCCTGATGAACAAGGCTTAGCCATAACCCAGTCTCGTCCCGAGTTCGAATCCGAAGCGGTTGCGCGCCTTCCCGTGAGTCGCATCGCGGTGACGCGCGGCTTGATTCTGGTCCGTGAATTTGCCGACAGGACGGCACTTTCCTCCTTGGCCGCCGATCACCTGGCCCTGATCGTCGAGGAATGGTTAAACAATGTAACGGAGCATTCCGACGCACCCTACGAAGGCCGAATTTTTCTCCAGCTGCAACATCGCCCCGAGTTGGTGCGACTCACGGTGACGGACGCTGGCAAGCCGTTTGATCCGCGAACGGTGTCCTTTGGCGGCCCCAACCTGACGCGCGGGGGTGGAGCCGGTCTGGCCCTTATTCAGGCATGGTGCCGCATCGCCGACTATCGTCGTGCGCGTGGCCGCAACCGGCTGGTGTTCGAGATGGTGTTGCCATGACCAGGCCACGGCCCCGACCAAGAGGCCATTGGCGTTTCACTCGGTTAGCCGAAAAGCACCGGTCGATATCCGCGCGCGTGCTTCCGAGCAGGATCAGGATCAGGGTCAGGCGGTGATCCTGTTGTTGATTCTAACGGCCTGCATCGCCAGCGTTGCCGCCGTGGCAATGGAGT
>JANPNB010000333.1:0-3454 GCA_031427275.1 Alphaproteobacteria bacterium
TTGCCACGTCCTTGGAAAAACCCGAAGTGGTGACCAGGAATTTCTGCATATAGGTGGTGTAGGCATAGAACGCCAAGGACCCTGCGGAGGTCAGGGCGAAGATCGTGGCCGCCTCTTTCGGGAATTTTCGGAACAACAACCAGGCCGAGGATCGCTCGGCACCCGAGGCCTTGGCGGCCTCAAAGGACGGGCTTTCCACCAACCCCATGCGGATGAAGAACACCACGATGGCCAGCAATCCTCCTATCGCAAAAGGGATGCGCCAGCCCCAGGCTTCGAGGTCAGCCGTTGGCAAGACGTGTTGCAGCACGATCAGAACGGCAAGTGCGGTGAGTTGCCCCATGATCAGGGTCATGAACTGGAAGCTCGACCAAAACCCGCGACGGGTCTTTCCGGCCATTTCTGACATGTAGGTGGCGCTGGCCCCGTACTCACCGCCGAGCGATAACCCCTGAACTAAACGGGCAGCAACCAGAGCCACCGGTGCCATGGCCCCCCACACTGAATAGTCCGGCATGATCGCGATGGCGAAGGATCCTGCACACATCAGCGAGACTGATAGGGTCAGCGCGGCACGACGGCCGGATCGATCAGCGTAGAGGCCTGTTAACCAGGCTCCCAGAGGCCTAGCCAGGAACCCGACCCAGAACACCGCTGCTGTCTGCATGAGTTGGGCGGTATCGTCGCCCTTGGGGAAAAAGTGCTTGGCGAAATAGAGGGCGAACGAGGAATAGGCGAACCAATCATACCACTCGACCAGATTGCCTGCTGATCCGCCCAAGATGGCGCGCGCCCGTGCTAAGGGCGAAATTCCCGCACCACCGCTGCTGCTCGATTCCGTTCCCGCCATACTACCCTCAAAACGCCCGTAAGCGGCCGAGCTTAGGGCACCTTGAGGGGCGGGCGAAGGGCCCTATTGCTAGATGCGACCCATCAACACCAAAACTACAACAATGATGAGGATCAGGCCGAGGCCACCTGAGGGGAAATAGCCCCATGATCGCGAGTGACCCCAACTCGGCAAAGCACCGATCACTGCCAATACGAGAACAATCAACAATATGGTCCCAAGTGACATCACAGTTCTCCTGCTCTGGCCACGAAGGCCAGGTTACCTTGGAAGCGTAACTGCAGTTCGGGACAGAGGTTCCCTATTCGGCGAAGTCGGCGGTATGTAGACGGGAATCGGTGTCTTTGATGCCTATTTTGTAGAGCACGCCGATGAAGGCACCCTTCACCCGCGGCAACAGGGCCAGTGTCGCAATCGCCAGCGGTATAACCGTCGCGGGGACGACATAGATCGGCGGGGCCTGCCAAATGATTGGGAAGAACAGCAAGGGTCCGATGATCAAATGGCCGACCAGCAAGATTGTGAAATAGGCCGGGCCGTCATCGGCAGGATAGCGGGCAAGATCATGGTCGCAGGCTTGGCAGATCGGCTCGACCTTGAGGTATTTCCAAAACAGCTTGCCTTCCCCGCAGTGGGGGCAGCGGCCACCTAGGCCGCGGGTGAGCGCTTTGAGCAAGGTCAAGGGAGGGGCCATAGTCGCTATATGGGCGCTCACGCCCCAAAACGGAAGCCCCTACCGGGTGGCGTCCTTCGCCGCGCCGGTCACGGCCTTACCCGCCGCCTGCACATCCTTGCCAACGCCGGCCACCGTGTTGCAAGCCGTTGTTGCCAGGGCTGCGGCTAGGACGGCCAGGATTAGGATCTTACGCATCGGAAGGTCTCCTGAGTTCAGTTTGCGCGAAGTTTAAGTCGACCCCTAATCGGCGTCCATCTTCAGTGCGGCAATGAAGGCTTCCTGCGGAATCTCGACCTTGCCGAATTGCCGCATGCGCTTCTTGCCGGCCTTTTGCTTGTCCAGCAGCTTGCGTTTGCGGCTCATATCGCCGCCATAGCACTTGGCGGTAACGTCTTTGCGCAGCGCGCGGATGGTTTCACGCGCAATGATCCGCCCGCCGATCGCCGCCTGCAGCGGAATCTGGAACATGTGGGGACTGATCAGGTCTTTCATCTTCTCCACCATGCCCCGACCGCGGGCCTCGGCGCGGTCGCGGTGAACCAGCATGCTGAGCGCGTCCACCGGCTCGGCATTGACCAGGATCGACATTTTCACCAGATCGCCGACCCGGTAGCCCTCGATCTGATAGTCGAAGGAGGCATAGCCCTTCGAGACGCTCTTCAGTCGGTCATAGAAGTCGAACACCACCTCATTGAGCGGCAGATCATAGACCACCAGGGCGCGGGAGCCGACATAGCTGAGCTCGCGCTGTTCGCCGCGCCGATCTTGGCAAAGCTTGATCACCGAACCCAAATACTCATCGGGCGTCAGGATTGTGGCCTTGATCCAGGGCTCGGCAATGGTGGCGATCTTGACGGGATCGGGCATGTCAGCCGGATTGTGCAGCTCGACCTCGGTGCCGTCGGTCAGGCCGATCTTGTAGATGACACTGGGGGCTGTGGCGATCAGGTCTAAGTCGAACTCGCGGCTCAATCGCTCCTGGATGATCTCCAGATGCAGCAGGCCAAGGAACCCGCAGCGGAATCCAAAGCCCAGTGCCGCGCTGGTCTCCATTTCATAGGTGAAGCTGGCGTCATTCAGCCGTAGGCGGCCAATGGCGGCGCGCAGGTCTTCGAAGTCGGCGGCGTCAACGGGGAACAGGCCGCAGAACACCACTGACTGCACCTGCCGGAAGCCGGTCAGGGCCTGTTCGGTGGGTCGACGCTCCTCAGTGATGGTGTCGCCGACAGCCGCGTCGGCCACTTGTTTGATCTGGGCGGTGATATAACCGATCTCGCCGGGTCCCAGGCTCTCGACCTCGGTTTGCTTGGGCGTAAAGACGCCGATCCTATCGACCTGGTGGGTCGCGCCAGCGTTCATCATTCGCACCTTCATGCCGGATTTAAGTACCCCGTCCAACACGCGCACCAGCACCACAACGCCCAAATAGGGGTCGTACCAGGCATCGACCAACAACGCCTTCAACGGAGCCTCAGCATCGCCCTTAGGGGCCGGCAGGCGTGTGACCACGGCCTCCAGAACCTCGGCAATCCCCACACCGGTCTTGGCCGAACAGAGGATGGCTTCGGAGGCATCAATCCCGATCACATCCTCGATCTGCTGGCGAATACGCTCAGGCTCAGCGGCGGGCAGGTCGATCTTGTTCAGCACCGGCACGATCTCATGATCATTGTCGATGGCCTGATACACATTGGCCAGAGTCTGGGCCTCGACCCCTTGGCTAGAGTCCACCACCAGGATCGAACCCTCGCAGGCCGCCAAGCTACGACTGACTACAAAGGCGAAGTCCACATGGCCAGGGGTGTCCAGGAGATTGAGAATATAGGTCTCACCGTCGCGGGCCTTATATTCCAGCCGCACGGTCTGGGCCTTGATGGTGATTCCGCGTTCCCGCTCGATCTCCATATTGTCGAGGACCTGCTCGGTCA
>JANPNB010000334.1:0-8441 GCA_031427275.1 Alphaproteobacteria bacterium
CCTGATCTTCGACCAGGGCGGTGTAGTAATAGGCCCGAACGAGAATGCCACGTTTACGGAACTCTTCCAGCAGCTTGCGATAGTCGATATCGAAGCCCAGGCCCTTGGCGGCCGAATAGAGGTTTGCCCCGTCGATGAAGAGCGCCAGCCGGTCTGTGGGATAAAATGTCATTGAAATCGGAAATCCAAATGGGGGGCGGTGGGCGCTTGGACCTAGACGAGGCCGTCATCGTGGCGATTGGGGGTAATGTCGCCGGTGACTACGGATCGTCAGAGGCTCTTCTAGAGGCCGCGCTCGCTTGTTTCGCCCAGGCGGGATTGCCTGTGTTGCGCCGGTCGTCCTGGTGGACATCTGTCGCCTGGCCGGACCCGACGCACAACGAGTATCGCAATGGAGTCGTGCTTGTCGAGACGGTGCAGGGTCCTGAAGCGACGATTCAAAAACTGTTCAGCCTCGAACGGGCATTTGGCCGCCAACGCGGCGCGAAAAACGCTCCTCGCACCCTCGATCTGGACCTCATCGCCTACGGACGCGTTGTCCTTGCGAGCGCTCACCTGACTTTACCCCACCCTCGTGCGCATGAACGTCTGTTCGTTATGGGGCCCCTGGCGGAGATCGCGGCGGACTGGCGACATCCCAGATTAGCCTTCAGCGCCAAGGAATTAGCCACGCAGGCTTGGGTTGGCTTGGACGCACGGCCCTTGTAAGCCCAACAGGACTCGATCAAGGGTCCGCAATCGTGCAGAGTCTGGGGACGGCACCCCGTTGGATGTGAGGCGTATTTCTTGGCCTATCGGCTCGTAATCTTCGATTTTGACGGCACCTTGGCCGACAGCGCTGACTATTTCATCAGCATGGTCAATGTAGTCGCGGAGAAGTTTCGGTTTCGTAAGATCACAGATGCTGAGATTGTAATGCTGCGCGGACATTCTACCCGCGAGGTGGTGAACTATATGCGGGTGCCGGCCTGGAAGATGCCGTTCATAGCGCGCCATACGCGAAAGTTGGTCTCGGAAAATACCTCGCAAATAGCTCTGTTTCCGGGGGTTGAAGATCTATTGTCTGGCTTAGCTGTTCGCGGTGTTTGCGTTGCGCTGGTTAGCTCTAATTCTGAAGCCAATGTGCGAAAGATCCTGGGGCCAGCCATATCAAACCACATCGCCATCTTCTCCTGTGGGGCCTCAATCTACGGCAAAACGCCCAAGTTCAAGCAGGTGATAAAGCAAGCCAAGGTCAGTCCCGCCGAGGTTATCTCTATCGGCGATGAGACCCGCGACATCGAGGCCGCCACCAAGGCGGGGATTGCGTCAGGAGCCGTCACCTGGGGTTATGCCGAACCGCATGTGCTGGCGTCGCATCATCCGACCCTGCTATTCAATGAGATGGGCGAGATACTGGCAGCGGTGGCGGGGTAAGACAGTCAAAGGGCGAAAGGCTCGAGAAGCTTGATTCTCTGACCATCGAATTCTACAAGCTCCAACCGCGTCAATTGGGCCGAGATACCCACTTGTCCGAACTCCCGCACCAAGTCCTCCGCCTCATCGTGGAATTCGCGCGCGCCGACTGTCACGTGGGGGATGAAGGGGATGTCGTGCCGGAGTGCGCCTACCAGCGGCCCAGAGTAGAGCGCGTCGTGCAATGCCTCGATCTCGGCGCGCCCCTGGTCGGGGACGAGGAAGATGTGGCTCTGGGTGTCGTCATGGGCGCGGACGGCGAGATAGGCTGAAAGGCGCAGGGCGATAGGGCCGTGGGCCGCGAGGGCTTGGCTGACGTGCTGGGCGATGGTCGACCGATCATCGGTCTCGAACGGAAACACCAGCGTCACGTGGGCCGGGATGATGGTAGCGTGAGGATCGTGACGGCGGCGCAGGGTCTCGATGCGGGCGAGGTCAGCGCGCGCGGCTTCCAGGGGAGCGATGATCAGGAGCGGCATGGAGTGGCATCCTAGTGGCCTCTGTCTCGCATGGGAGAGGAATTGAAACTATGCGGCGTTGCACAATGGCGTGCAAAGCTGTATTCCGACCGGTTCTAATTGCCTTCCGAGGAATCCATGGCTCGCGTCACTGTCGAAGACTGCATCCAACGTGTCCCCAATCGCTTCAGCCTCGTGCTGTTGGCGTCGCATCGGGCGCGGGCGATATCGGCCGGCTCTCAGATCATGGTCGATCGTGACAATGATAAGAATCCCGTTGTTTCGCTTCGAGAAATTGCCGACGACGTGGTCGATGCCGAGGAACTGCGCGAGAACCTAATCACCACTCTACAGCGGGTCGATGAGCGTTCGGAAGCTGAAGAAGAGGCCGAGACCTTGGCTCTGCTGGCTGATCCGACTCACATGCAGATGAGCGAGCTTGAGCTGGTTCGCGCTCTGCAGAGCGACCGCGATGGCGGCCAGGAGGAGCGGTACTGAGCCCAGAAGGCACAGAACCACTCACGGCTGCGGCGCCGCCCGCCGAACTTACAGACACGCCAGTTGTCGCTGCTTCCAAGCGGCCAAAGATGCTGCGTCAGTACGAACTGATTGAGCGCGTGCGGGTGTATGACCCGACGGCCGACGAGGCCATTCTCAACCGCGCCTACGTCTATGCCATGCGGATGCACGGCAGCCAGAAGCGCGCGTCCGGCGATCCCTATTTCGCCCATCCTATTGAAGTTGCGGGTATTCTTACCGACTATCGGCTCGACACAGCCACGATTGTTACCGCGTTATTGCATGATGTGATCGAGGATACGCCGGTCACGCCGGCCGATATCAGCTACCTGTTTGGTGCCGAGATCGCCGAATTGGTCGAGGGGGTGACCAAGCTCACCAAGCTTGAGCTTAACAGCGAGCACACCAAACAGGCGGAAAACCTGCGCAAATTCATCCTGGCGATATCTAAAGATGTCAGGGTTCTGATGGTCAAGCTGGCCGACCGGTTACACAATATGCGCACGTTGCAGCACATTAAAGCAGCGGCGAAACGCGAACGCATTGCGCGCGAAACCCTTGATATCTATGCGCCTTTGGCACGCTCCATCGGCTGCCATCGGATCTGTTCGGAGCTAGAGGAGCTGGCATTTGAGCACCTTAACCCCGTAGCGCGGGATGCGATTGGGCGGCGGCTGTCGGCCTTGCGAATTGAGCAGGGGGGTGCGGTCGAGGTTGTGTCACGCGACATTGCCGCCAGGCTAGGGTCTATCGGCCTTAGGGCCAGGGTCTTTGGTCGAGAGAAAAACCCCTATTCGATCTGGCGGAAGTTACAGCGCAAGTCGATTGGATTTTCACAACTTTCCGACATTTTTGCCTTTCGGGTGATCGTGGAATCTGAGGAGGATTGCTACCGCGCGCTTGGGGTCATCCACCGCGCTTGGCCCTGCGTGCCTGAGCGGTTCAAGGACTTTATCTCCACCCCTAAACGCAACAATTACCGCTCGCTGCACACCACTGTGGTGGGGGCCAAAGGTATGCGGATCGAGATGCAGATCCGAACGGAGGCGATGGACCGCATCGCTGAGGACGGGGTCGCGGCGCATTGGCGTTACAAGGACGAGTCCTACGGGTTTGACGCCGAGCATCAGGCTGCGGCCGGGGGCATCGATCCGCTGGTCAATCTGCGGCATCTGGTTCAGGTGCTCGAGCACGGGTGCGATGTCGACGAGCTGGTAGAACATGCCAAGCTTGAGATGTATCTCGACCAAACCTTTGTTTTTACACCAAAAGGTAAGTTGGTGAATCTGCCGCGCGGGGCGATGGCGCTGGATTTCGCCTATGCGGTCCATACTGATGTGGGCGACACCTGCATCGGAGTGAAGATCAACGGCGAACTGCGCCCGTTGCGCACGGCGCTGCAGAACGGTGATGTCGTCGAGGTGGTGCGCGGGCCTAAGCCGGTAGTGCCACCTGACTGGAAATCCCTTACGGTAACGGGGCGAGCGCGATCGGCGATCCGGCGCCATATCCGTCAAACCGAGAAGGAAGAGTTTACCCGGCTGGGTAAGGCGACGGTGGATCAAACCTTTGAACGCGCTGGGAAATCCCGAGCCGACATCGCCTTGAAGTCGGCGCTTGAGCGGTTCGCCGCGGCGACGGAGGATGATCTATTTGAGGCCCTGGGTCGTGGGCGGATCTCTCCGACCCAGATCCTGGATGTGGTGTTTCCGGGGCTGAAAGCTGCGGATCGGGAAGCCGCGACCGCGACGCGGCGGATCGAGGGCGGTCGTGGCGCGCGGCTTTATGTGCGTGGCGGTGGTCTAACCCCAGGAATTAGCTTACATTTCGGCTCCTGCTGTACACCTGTGCCGGGTGACCGGATCGTTGGGATCGTGGAGCCTGAGGGCACCGGCTTGGCGGTGCACACCATCGACTGCACCAAGCTGGCAGAGTTCGAAGACCGTGAAGAACTATGGCGAGACCTGCAGTGGACGCCAGAAGCTGAACGAAATACTGTAACCTTATCAAGGCTTACAGCGACAATCCGCAATGCGCCTGGGGTGCTGGGCCAAGCCTGCACCTCCATCGGTGAAGCAGGTGGCAATATCGTCAATCTGCGGATGCACCGGCGGCAAGCCGACTTTTTCGATGTTGATTTTGACATCGAGGTCAAGGACGCTAGGCACTTGACGCACATTGCAGCCGCCCTGCGCGCCAACCCGCTGATCGAGACGGTGGATCGGGCTAAGGCCTAAACTTCCACACTCCGGAAAATTCTGCGTGTTGAAGGAGTTACGCAGAAGGGGTCGGCGCAGCAGGCGGCGCGACCTGACTCGATATAGTTGGCCTGATGCCACCAGTGGGGGCAGCGGTTGGCATAGGGCAAACTGTGTAGGTTTGCGGTGGGTTCTATAGTGGAGAACGGAGCCATCAGCGTGGTTGGCGTGTGGGTTTCACCGTTCTTCATGACGAGGCTGTCGGCGGCAGTGTCTTCAGTCCGCGTCAAGGGATGTCCGTCAACGACGGATAGCTCGGCGAGCTTGCCGCGCTCCAGGGTTCCGCAGAGTTAGTCACCGGCGTTTCGCCGCCGTGATCAGGACCTCAAGCGTGCCTAGACCCGCTCGGCTGATCGGGTTTTGACGACCAATTCGGGCAAAGCATCCACCGTCACGCGGCGCATGTGGCGGCGTTGGCCGGGGTAGTCGTTTAGGGCGTAGTGCCAGACTGAGCGGTTGTCCCAGAAGGCGACGGAGCCGGGTTGCCAGGCAAAGCGGGTGGTGAAGCGCTCGCTGCGGCAATGGTCGAACAGGAAGTCGAGCAAGGCCTTGGACTCTCGCGCGGTCCAGCCCGCGATCCGCATCGTGAAGGCCGGGTTTACATAGAGGGCTTTGCGGCCGGTTTCGGGGTGGGCGAGCACGACGGGATGGGTGAATTCGCCGGTCGCGCCCTCGGCCTCGGCCACCACCATCGAGCCGCGCTTTTGTGACGAGTGGCCACCGGGGGCATATTCCCGGCCGGCCGAATGGACGGCGCTGAGGGTTTCCAGTGTGGCGCGCAGGCCGGGCGACAGGGCCTCATAAGCCGCGGCCTGGCTGGCGAACAGGGTGTCGCCGCCATAGTCGGGGATTTCCAGGGCATAGAGGATTGAGCCGATGGAGGGGGTTTCCAGGAAGCTCATATCGGAGTGCCAGCCGCCGCCGAAATTCACCTTGTCGGTGGGCTCTTTGATGATCTCCATGACCTCGGGATGGGTCGCCATGCCGCTGACATAGGGGTGGACATTGAGCGTTCCGAACCGGCGGCCAAAGGCCAGTTGCTGATCTGGCGTCAGGGCCTGATCGCGGAAGAAGATCACTTGGTGGGTGACAAAGGCGGCGCGGATTTCCGCGATTTGGGCGTCGGTGAGGGGTTGGGAGAGGTCGACGCCGCTGATTTCCGCACCGAGTGCGCCAGCGGTGCGGTGGATACGGAGGGCGGACATGGGGTGGCTCCCGGTTGGACGCGGGGATTTCGGCATGGGTGAGGGCGGGGTTCAAGGGAAATCGTTAGAGAGGTTCCCGCGTGGGGTGAAATGGCATCGCGTAGAGGGGGAAGTGGGATTGACGGCGTGACGATGTTCTATCTTTAGTTGAAGTTAGAGATTTTGCATGGGGTGCTGGGGGGTCTGGCGTCAGCGCATGTGTGCGGGGCGAACGACGTGCTGATTGACGGAACGAGTGGCAATGACACACTCGCTGGAAATACGGCGAGAAGCGTTCTGACAGGCGGCGACGGGAACGATAGCTTGGTCGGCGGCTTCATTTCTGGCGGTGTGTACGGAAATGCAGGCAACGACACCATCAATTTCAGTACAGGTTCTTCTTCCGCGTTTGGCGGGAGTGGCGATGACTCAATCTCCAATAACGGGTACTTTAATACTATTTTCGGTGACGAGGGAAACGACACAGTCACCATTTCGGGATACTACAACCTGATCGCAGGTGGATCTGGAAATGATCTCATCTTTGGAGATTTTTCCGGGAGCGAGACTTTCTTCGGGGATGATGGAAATGACACGCTATCCTCGAACGGCGGTAGCAATCAGTTTTATGGCGGCGCTGGAGACGACTTACTGAAGGGCGGCGGCGTTTCATATCTGTACGGAGATATTGGCAACGATACTCTGATCTCATACTCGGAAGATGGAGGACTTGGAGACCATGCCTTCGGCGGGTCCGGAAGTGACAGTCTTGTCGGAGGAGGGATTCAAACTTTTCTCTACGGCGATGACGGCAACGATACGCTCCGAGCGGGTTTGTCGAACGACCAACTCTTTGGCGGCCTGGGCAACGACTCCCTGTTCGGCGGCTCCGGCGCGGCGGCGCTGTTCGGTGACGACGGCGATGACACCCTGACCACAGGCTCTGGTTCCAACGAGCTCTACGGCGGTACCGGCAATGATAGCGTCTCGGGCGGCACGGGTGCCTCTCGTCTGCATGGCGATGATGGGAATGACACGCTGTTTGGCGGGGATGGGGCCAGTGCGGCGTTTGGCGGTATCGGGAATGACCGGTTGCTGGGCGGCGCGGGGGCTGAGAGCCTCTACGGCGATGACGGCAATGACACGCTGATCGCCGGGACCGGGGCCAATCAGCTTTATGGCGGCGTCGGTGGTGACAGCCTGTTTGGCGGGGCCGGGGCCGATAGTCTGTTCGGCGATGATGGAGCTGACACGCTGGCGGCTGGACCGGGGGCGAACTTGATCTTTGCCGGTGGCGGCGACGACAAACTGATCGGTGGGATCGGGTCGTCTAGCCTCTATGGCGATGACGGCAATGACACCATCACCGGCGGCACGGGCAGCGAGATCCTGACCGGTGGGGCGGGGAATGACAGCATCTCCTCAGGCGGTGGCAATGATCTGATCGTCGGCGATAGTGGCAATGACACGATCTCGGGCGGCGGGGGCAATGACACGCTCAACGGCGGGGTCGGCACCGACCGACTAACCGGTGGTGCGGGGGCCGACCGGTTCATCTTTGCGGCGGGTGAGTCTTCGACCAGCTTTGCTGGCATCGACCAGATCACTGACTATGCGGTGGGCATCGACAAGCTAGTCGTCGGGGTCGGGGCCACAGCGGCCAATGCGCTGTTTGGCCAGACGGCGACCAGCTTTGCAGCGGCGCTCAGCAATGCGACGTCGCTGGTCGGGTCCGGCACGCGGGACATTGTGGTGGTGAACGTGACCGGTACCGAAGCCGGGACCTATGTGTTTGTCGATAATGGCGGGACCAATAGCGTGAACATCGCCATCAAATTGACCGGGGTGCTGAGCCTTACGACGGCGGACTTTATTTAGGGCGCTATTCGCACAGTTCTGCGCGTTGCAACCCCCTCCGCCACTTTGGGGCACCTCCCCCAATTCGCGCTTCGCGCTGGGGGAGGATTTGGTCTAGCCATCCCGGCGTCGGGCCTCTAAGGCAGGGCTATGCATGCTGACCGATTGACCCTGCGCCACGCCTTGCTGGCTTTGGCCGTGGTTGCGGTGTGGGGCACCAATTTTGTGGTGATCCGGGTGGCGTTGGATCATTTGCCGCCGCTGATCCTGGCGGCCTTGCGGTTTAGTTTCGCGTTTCTGCCGGCAGCGTTTTTTATCAAGCGGCCCGATGTTCCGTGGCGCAATCTGGCAGCCTATGGGGTGCTGATCGGGCTGGGACAGTTTGGCATGCTGTTCCTGGCCATGACCCATTATATCTCGCCGGGCTTGGCGTCGCTGGTGGTGCAGACCCAGGTGTTTTTCACCATCGGGCTGTCGATGTGGCTGACCAAAGAGCGGGTTAGGCTGTTCCAGATGGGCGCACTGGGGCTGGCCAGTGTGGGGTTAGCGGTGATCTTGCTGCACACAGACGGGGTGACAACGCCGCTGGGCCTAGGTTTGGTGCTGATCGCGGCTATGTCGTGGGGGACCGGCAACATCGTGCAGCGGGCGACGCCGGGGGTGAGCTCGCTGGGCTATGTGGTGTGGGCGAGCCTGTTTTCCGTGCCGCC
>JANPNB010000335.1:0-21939 GCA_031427275.1 Alphaproteobacteria bacterium
AAAAATGGTCCACTGACCAATGTCGCCGAACGTCGCCGCGTGGACGTAAAGGCACCTGGCATCATCCCACGCAAGTCGGTGCATGAGCCTGTGCAAACCGGCCTGAAGGCCATCGATAGCTTGATCCCGGTCGGTCGCGGTCAGCGCGAGCTGATCATTGGTGACCGTCAGACCGGCAAAACCGCCGTGGCTATCGACACCATCCTCAACCAAAAAGCCATCAACGCCGGCGATGATGAGAGCGCCAAGCTCTACTGCATCTACGTCGCCATTGGCCAAAAGCGCTCGACCGTCGCGCAGATCGTCAAGACCCTCGAAGAGCGTGGCGCGCTGGACTACACCATCGTGGTCTCGGCCACGGCCTCAGAACCGGCCCCACTCCAGTTCTTGGCACCGTTTTCCGGTTGCGCCATGGGCGAGTGGTTCCGCGACAACGGTATGCACGCCGTCATTATCTATGATGACTTGTCCAAGCAGGCCGTTGCCTATCGTCAAATGTCGCTGCTGCTGCGTCGCCCGCCGGGTCGCGAAGCCTATCCCGGCGACGTGTTCTATCTGCATAGTCGCCTGCTGGAGCGCGCGGCCAAGCTGAACGAAGACAACGGTTCGGGCTCCTTGACCGCTCTGCCGATCATCGAAACCCAGGCCAATGACGTATCGGCCTATATCCCGACCAACGTGATCTCGATCACTGATGGTCAGATATTCCTGGAAACCGACCTGTTCTTCCAGGGCATCCGCCCCGCCGTGAATGTCGGCATCAGCGTCAGCCGCGTGGGCTCCTCAGCCCAAATCAAAGCGATGAAGCAAGCGTCGGGCCCGATTAAGGGCGACTTGGCCCAATATCGTGAGCTGGCCGCGTTCGCCAAGTTCGGCTCCGATCTGGACGCCACCACCCAGCGCCAGTTGGCGCGCGGTGAGCGCCTCACCGAGCTCCTGAAGCAACCCCAGTACTCGCCCTTGTCGGTCGAAGAGCAGGTTGTGGTGATCTATGCGGGCACGCGGGGCTATCTCGACACCATCCCGACCGCCCAGGTTGGCCGGTTCGAGCGCGAGCTTCTGGCTCGCCTACATGGCAAGCATCAGAAGATTCTGGACACCATCCGCACCCAGAAAGAGCTGAAGGCCGATACCGAAAGCGAACTCAAGGCCGCCCTTGAAGCCTTCGTCACAAGCTTCGCCTAAGACGCTGCTGGAGCACTAGGAGATGGCCAGCGTTAAAGAGATGCGCGATCGGATCAAGAGCGTGCAATCCACGCAGAAGATCACGAAAGCCATGCAGATGGTCGCCGCAGCCAAGCTGCGACGCGCCCAAAGCTCGGCCCAAAACGCGCGGCCCTATGCCCAGCGTATGGCCGCCGTCATTGCCAACTTGGCGGCGGGCGTCTCCGGTGACGGTGCACCCAAGCTGTTGGTGGGTACTGGATCTGATCATAAGCAACTGATCGTCGTGGCGACCTCCGATCGCGGTCTGGCCGGTGGCTTTAACACCGCCATCCTGCGCGCCGCCCGGGAGAAAATCCGCACGCTCATCGCTGAGGGTAAGGACGTCAAAATCCTGACCATCGGTAAAAAGGCCCGCGATCTTCTGCGCCGTCAGTACGGCGAACGCTATGTTGAAAGCTATGAGGCTGGGGTGCCTTCCATGGCAGTGGCGCAGCCCGCAGCTGAGAAGATCACGGCCCTATTTGAAGCCGGCGAAATCGACGTGGTCACCTTGATCTATAGCCAGTTCAAGTCGGTGGTCATCCAGACCCCGACCGTTCGGCAATTGATCCCGGCCCAGGTAGAAAGCGCCGCGCCGACTATCGATCTAAAGGGCGCGTCTTATGAATATGAGCCCGACGAGGGCGCTATTCTGGAAACCCTGTTGCCGCGAAATCTGACCGTTCAGGTGATGTCGGCCATGCTGGAGAATCAGGCCGGATTCTACGCCGCCCAGATGGCCGCCATGGACAACGCTACCCGCAATGCCGGCGACATGATCGCTGCCCTAAACCTTCTCAAGAACCGTACCCGTCAGGCGCAAATCACCAAGGAGTTGATCGAGATCATCTCCGGCGCCGAAGCGCTCTAACCGAAAGCATCCGAACATGGCCACTGCCCCTAAAGCCCCCGCCAAGAAAACTGCCGCGCCAAAGGCGGCAGCCGCACCCAAGCCTGTTGCCGATGCGCGTGTCGCCACCGGCAAGATCAGCCAGATCATCGGCGCCGTCGTCGACGTGGTGTTCGAGGGCCACTTGCCCGCCATCATGAACGCGCTGGAAACCACCAATACCGACCAACGGACCGGCGCGCCGTTCCGCCTGGTTTTGGAAGTCGCCCAGCACCTGGGTGAAAACACCGTTCGCACCATCGCCATGGACACCACCGAGGGTCTGACCCGCGGTCAAGCGGTGAGCGATACCGGTGCAGGCATCACCGTGCCTGTCGGCCCGGCGACCCTTGGCCGGATCATGAATGTCATCGGCGAGCCGATTGATGAAGCCGGTCCGATCAATTCTGAATTCCACAGCGTCATTCACCGTGAGGCTCCGTCTTTCGCCGAGCAGTCCACCTCAGCCGAAATTCTGGTCACCGGGATCAAGGTCGTCGACCTGCTCTGCCCCTATACCAAGGGCGGTAAGATCGGCCTGTTCGGCGGTGCCGGTGTGGGCAAGACCGTGACCATGCAGGAGCTGATCAACAACATCGCCAAGGCCTACGGCGGTTATTCGGTGTTGGCCGGGGTCGGCGAGCGGACCCGCGAAGGTAACGACCTCTATCACGAGATGATCGAGTCTGGCGTGAACCAGGCCGGTGGCGGCGGCGAAAGCCGTTGCGCCCTGGTCTACGGCCAGATGAACGAGCCCCCCGGTGCCCGCGCCCGCGTCGCCCTGACCGGCTTGGCCCAGGCCGAGTATTTCCGCGACGTGGAGGGCAAGGACGTTCTGCTCTTCATCGACAACATCTTCCGCTTCACCCAAGCCGGTTCGGAAGTTTCGGCTCTGCTGGGCCGCATCCCGTCGGCCGTGGGCTATCAGCCGACGCTGGCCACCGAGATGGGCAATCTTCAGGAGCGCATCACCTCCACCAACAAGGGTTCAATCACCTCGGTTCAGGCCATCTACGTGCCCGCCGATGACTTGACCGACCCGGCCCCAGCCGCCTCCTTCGCCCACTTGGACGCCACGACCGTGCTCAGCCGCGACATTGCGGCCCAAGCCATCTTCCCGGCGGTTGACCCCCTAGACTCCACCTCACGGATCATGGACCCGCTGGTGATCGGCGAAGAGCACTACAATGTCGCCCGGCGCGTTCAGGAGACCCTGCAGGCCTATAAGGCGCTGAAGGACATCATCGCCATCCTGGGCATGGACGAGCTATCGGAAGACGACAAGATCACCGTCGCCCGCGCCCGGAAGATCTCCAAGTTCCTATCCCAGCCGTTCTTCGTGGCCGAGCAGTTCACCAACATGCCCGGCGTGTTCGTCAGCCTAGCCGACACCATCCGCTCCTTCAAAGCCGTGGTCGAGGGTGATTACGACCATCTGCCGGAAGCGGCCTTCTACAATGTCGGCACCATCGAAGACGCGGTGGCCAAGGCCGAGCAATTGGCTTCGGAAGCCTAAGCTATCATGGCCGACAAACTTCAATTCTCGCTGGTCTCGCCCGAGCAAGAACTCTTTTCGGGCCTCGTCGATCAGGTTGATGCGCCAGGGTCTGAGGGTGACTTTGGTGTCTTTCCCGGTCACGCTCCGTTCATGACCGCATTGCGCGAAGGCCTAGTCCGGGTCACCTCGGATGGCCAGAGCCGTACCTATGATGTGCGCGGTGGGTTTGCCGATGTCACGCCCGAGGGTTTAACCATTCTGGCCGAATACGCTGTCGAGACCTAATCCTCGCCACGCGATGGTCGCAAAGTCACGCTAGACGAAAACTCGAGGGACGAGTGTAATATGACTCCAGTCAGGGGAACCCACATGCGCTCCACCATTGCCACGATCGTTCTTGCCGCCGGTCTGGCCACCGCTGCGGTGGGCCAAGTTGCCGCGCCTGTCACAGCGCCAGCACCGCCTACGCCGGAAGCGGCCCCCGCAGTCGCGCAACCCGCGCCTGTGGCAACCCCCGCCGCTCCGGCTGTTGAACCTGAAGTCGCTCCCGCGCCACCTGAGCCGACCTTACCCACCACGGGCGATGGTGCCGAGCTCGCAAATATCCTGTCCAAGGTCTGCATGCCGCTGCTCAGGGGCGGTAACATCGACCAATTGGCCGCCAGCGTGGGCATGAAAAAGGTCAGGAAGCGCGGTGTCGTCAACTATGTGGCGCTGTTGGGCGGTATCAAGGGCTACACCGTGACCCTGGAGTCCCAAGGCTCCAACAAAGACGTCTGCTCAATTGTTGTGAACTACGCCATTAATGGCGAGAAGCCGATCATTGAGGCCCTGAATATCTGGTCCTACCTGCATGACCCCTACATGGCTGTGCAACGCAACGATTATCGGCCCGACGCCGAATACAAGCTGATCACGAACTCGTGGGAGTATTTCAACGAACACGAGTCTCAGGGTTTGGTCTTTCTCCAAAAGAAAAAGCCTGACGGCAGCCCGGTTAGCGCCAAATACGACCTCGCAACCCTGCTCTACAGCGAGCGTAAATTCTGACCCACACTGGGGTTCAGCGTGATTAGAATTTAAGGCGTCGGAGATTGCTCCGGCGCCTTTCTCTTTGAGGGATTAGGCCATGGCATGGTTGGTGCTGCTTCTCGCGGGTCTCTTTGAGATCGGATGGGCCGTTGGTCTGAAATATTCGGATGGCTTCAGTAAACCGGTACCGGCGATTGCAACAGCATTGGCCCTGGCGGCCTCCATGGGGCTCTTAGCTTGGTCGGTGAAGACCTTACCGCTGGGCACCGCCTACACAGTTTGGACAGGCATTGGCGCTATCGGAACCGTCGTACTCGGCATCGTGCTGTTCAAAGAACCTGCAAGCTTGGCAAGGTTGGCGTGCATCGGCCTGATCCTAGCCGGGATCGTCGGGTTGCGGCTCACTGAGCCAAACCAAGCTTAACTCCAGTCAGGCATCCTCGGTCAGAGTCTCTAGCCAGCCTGAGACAGCATCGGCCCCATCCTGCCAACCCGCTTCGGCAGGCAGCCAATGGCTCATGCCGGGTAATTCTTGGTACCCGGCCCCTAAGCGCGTGGCAATCATGCGGGCGGTGCTGGGGGGATGGACGACGTCACGCTGCCCGACGATCACCAGGCTAGGGGCTAACTCTGGCCCCGGCCCCAAACTCGTGGTCATGAACGGGTCAAGCCACCAATTCAGCGTTTGCCAGAGGGCCAGCCCGCTTTCGGGGCCAAGTCGCGTCACAACAGCCTCCTGCTCGGCCGGTTCCATACGGTCCAAACTATAGGTCCGCATCAACGTCCGGTCAGGATGCACTGGCTGCATCCAGAACGGCCCAAGCGCGTGAAGACCAAAGGCCGTGACCGCCTCTTCGACCGATGAGTTGGTCACGCCCCAGGGCGGAGACGGGGCCAGCAGAACCAAGGCCCGCACCCGCGCCCGCCGCGCGGCAAGCTGAGCCACCAGACCCCCCATGGAATGCCCCATTAGGATCGGAGGTTCGTCGAGGTCGCTGCACAGAGCAGCGATGTCTCGCACATAGTCGGTCATCGAGACGCCGGTCACGGCAAGGGGATCGCCCCCATGGCCCCGCAGGTCTGGTGCCAAGACCGTGTGGCCCTGATCTTCAAAGGGTTTCCTGAACCGGTCGAATGCCCAGCCGCCACAGAAAGCGCCGTGCACCATCACAATCGGCGCTTTTTTGGTTGTCATAACGTCTTATCGCAGAATCGACGGGATTTAGCGACCCAACGCTTCAGATTGGACTCGGGATCAGATCGATGAAGGCGGCGACCACAGCCTCATAGGTTTGCCGCTTAAACGGGACCACAAGATCGGGGGCTTCTATCAGCGCACCCCACCGCCAAGCATCGAACTCTGGCTCGTCATGAGCGCTCAGGTCGATTTCAGCGTCATCGCCTTCGAACATCAGAGCAAACCAAACCTGCTTCTGGCCTATCCAACCCTTAGCGACCTTGGCACCTCTATGTTCCGGCGGGAAAGCGTAGCTTAGCCATCCCTCGGTTCTGGCCAAGACGCGGGCTGACCGAACCCCGGTTTCCTCGGCCAGTTCGCGAAAAGCTGCCGCCTCCAGGTCCTCGCCCTCATCGACGCCGCCCTGTGGGAACTGCCAGTTGAAGTCGCCAGACACCCCCGCGCGTCGACCAAGCCATACTCTGCCGTCTGGATGAAACAGCACGACCCCCACATTCGGGCGGTAGGCCGCCAGGTCGTTCATCGGCGTTGAGCAAGGGCCGATGCCGGGGCCAGTTGATAGCCGCGGGACTCCACCGCCGCTGTCCATGACGCAACCTGGTTCAGGGTCACGGGATAGGCAAAGCCGGAACCAAGAGCCTGACCGTGTTGCAGCGCGCGCCGGCCTCCAAAGCCAAGAGTTGCTGGTCGATGGCTTCACCAGAGAGCTGATCATCAATGATCCGGTCGGCCGAGGCCCGCGGCAGCCCGCCACCACGCTTTGCCGCCGATCCGTCATCCAGGAAGGCTAGACCGCGCCCGCGCAACGCGCCGGTCAGGGCCGACATCGCCGTGTCAGACGAAACGAACTTGGAGCCCAAATAGTTAGTCACCCCGAAATAGCCCGTGGCTCGGCTGAGCAGCCATTCCAGCTTCTTGACGGTCTCAAGGCCCTGCGCATTGGCCATCAACGTATAGGGACCTGGATCGTTGTCCGGATAATCCATGGGCTCCATGGGAGCTTCCAAAAGAACCTCGTGGCCGTTGGCCCTGGCCAGATCGATCCAACCCTGCAAGCCCTCTGCGTAGGGCACAAAGGACAGGGTTATCTGCGGCGGAAGCTGTTCAATGGCTTGGCGGGTCGAGGTGGCGTTCAATCCCAGCCCGCCGATGACCAAGGCGATCTTGGGCCGACCGTTAGAAACGAACGGCCGAGCATAGGCTTCCGCTGGCGTCCGGCCATCCGCTCCAATGATCGGCAACAAGCCACCGGGGCCTTGCGACGTCATGCCTGCAAAGGGGGCTTGGGGCAGCGGCTCAGACTCAGAGAATCCGTGATCCCCTGGAACCGATATGGTGGTCTGGCTTGCATAATCGACCGTGGGTATCGGTGTTTCGCTGAGTTGATAGATGCCTTCACTCAGTGTCGGCGCACCTGACCCTTCTGGGGCCAAGGCCTCGCGCCAGCCTGGAGGGCCGGCCATGGCTGTCATTTTAGCCAAGGATATCCGCACCTCAGGTGTTCCGGCTTTTGGGTCGCCCAGCATAGCGATCAGACCCAGACCCGTGGCCAAAAACAATGCCGCCGCCGCCCCTGCGCTGAGATACGGGTTGCCGATCGCGCGGCCGACCAAGGCCTGCACATCAAATGCACGGCTAGGGTCGACCGGGGCCGGGTTAAGAATTTTCTTGGAAAACATCGGGAAGCCTCCAAACGGCAACCTCACCGATCATGGTTAATGAACGCCTTACTCCACGCGCTATGCTGGCTATTTTGAGCTATTTGGTCACTGCGGCGGGGGCTTTTGAATTGACGACCTCCGCCAAGCGCGCGACCGGCTTAGGCAGCTTGGGGGTTGCAGCGACCGAACCGTACTTCAAGACATCCTTGGCCCGCTGTAGCTGGAAATCGCCAGACTTCGTGTTGAAGTCGGTCGGCGGCGTTTCGGCGGGTTCATGCGCTCCAGCTCGGGTTTTCCCTTCCTCCGCGTTCAAAGCATTGTGGAATGAGGCCTCTGAGAACTGGAAGGCGCGATTGGCGATGGCTTGGGCTTCTTCTCGTGTCTCAGCGACCTCAAGCGTCGGCACAATCCCGGTCTTCTGGATCGACCGGCCTGCGGGGGTGAAGTAGCGCGCCGTGGTCAGTTTCAGCGCGCCATCCGCCCCGCCCCTCAAGGGGATGACTGTCTGAACCGACCCCTTACCAAAGCTGGTCAACCCAACAACTTCGGCGCGTTTGCGATCCTGCAAGGCTCCAGCCACAATTTCGGAGGCCGAGGCCGAACCGGAATTGATCAATACCACCATCGGCAAGCCACTGATCGCATCGCCAGGACGGGCATTGTAGCGCTCAATATCCCTGGGATCGCGGCCGCGTTGGGAAACGATCTCTCCCCCCTCCAGGAACAGATCAGAGATCCCCACAGCCTGATCAAGCAACCCCCCGGGGTTGTTGCGCAGGTCCAGAATCAAACCCTTCATCGTTGGGTTCTTGGCCTTCAGATCGGCAATGACAGCCCCGGCTTCGTCGGTCGTCTTCTCATTGAAGGCCGACACCCGCAGATAGCCATAGTCGCCCTCCATGCGCCCAATGGCCGACTTGGTCTTGATCACCTCGCGGACCAGTTTGACGTCAAAGGCATCAGTCTTCTCGCGGGCAATGGTCAGGGTCACCGGCTCGCCGGGTTTGCCGCGCATCAGCTTAACCGCTTCGCTGACCGACAGGCCGATGACGCTATCGCCGTTCACGCCGGTGATGAAGTCGCCAGCCTTGATCCCGGCGCGAAAGGCCGGTGTACCGTCCATGGGCGAAATCACCTTGACCACGCCGTCCTCGCCGGTGATCTCAAGGCCAAGCCCACCATATTCTCCACGGGATTGATCTCGCAGGTCATCAAAGCCGTCTGGATTGAGATAGTTGGAGTGCGGGTCGAGCGAGGTCAGCATGCCGTCAATGGCGGCCTCAATCAGCTTCTTGTCATCAACCTCGGTTACATATTGCCGTTCGACCGTGTCCAGTACGTCGCCGAACAGCTCCAACATGCGGTAGGTCTTGGCATGGGGTTGAGCCGCCGCGATCGCCTGCTGGCTGAGATAGGCCATCGAGCCCGCGCCCAGCGCAAATGCCGAAATCCCAACGATCAGGTATTTTTTCATAGGCCAACCCTAAAACTGTGTTGCGGCGAAATTTTGCCGCGCCTTAAACTTATCCGCCAGGCTCAGGTCCCGGCCTTTAACCAGCGACCGGGATCAACCGGATCACCACCTGCTCGGACCTCAAGATAGAGACCTTGAGCCGGATCCGGCATGGTCCCGACCGCCGCACCAGCAGCTACGGTCTGGCCAGCGACCACACTGGTTTTATCCAGACCCGCCAACACCAAATGGTATCCGCCGGTCATTCTCAAGATCAAAATTACCCCCCAACCCTTAACGGGTCCCACATACTGAACCAGTCCCGCTTGGGGGGCCGTGACCGGGGCCTTGGCAACGGCTTTTATCGTTACGCCGTTGCTCAATCCGCCGTTCGCCAAGCTATCGCCAAACCGGTGAAGAATCGGACCCGGAGTCGGGGCTTGCAGGGTTGCTGGAGGTGTTAGAACGGCTGGCGGCGGATCCAGGCTGGGGCTGACCCGCACCTCTTCGGCCATGTTACTTTCAGAGCTGAAGGTCGCCTCGTTGGCGGCTGCAACCAGTCGGCGCTGACGCGCGATTTCCTTGGCCTCCAAGGCGTAGACTCTGGCTCGCGCCTGAAGATCGGGGGCTATCGCCTTGATCAGAATGGCGGCCCTTATCGCCTGGGTGGCATCATTGGGGCTAATCAATAGGGCTGGCGGCGGATCACTTCGAAACCGCATCAAAACGGTGAGCAGGCGTGACAGCCGGTTGAGGTTATCGCCTTGCCTCACGCTCAGCGCGACTTCGCTGGCATTCAAGCGCTGTAACTTGTCAATGTCGGCTTGGGCCCAGGCCTGCACGGCAAAGATCAATCCGGCCACGATGGCGGCCAGGACTCCGCCCAAGATCCATTGCCTGCCGGTTGCGATCTCAATCGCGATGATACGGGCCTCCTGCCAACAGGGTGACGGCGCGATAAATCTGCTCGGCCAGCATAACCCGCACCAAGGCATGGGGCCAAGTCTGCGGCCCAAATGCCAGCCTGCTATGGGCCGCGCTCAATACCGAGCTATCCAGGCCGTCGGCCCCACCGATCACGAGCACCAATCTGCGCTGACCGTCGTCCCGCAGTTTCGCAATCTCGGCGGCAAATTCGCGCGACGATCTTGCCGTGCCCTGCTCATCGCAGGCCACGACATGGGCATTGGCGAAATGCGGTATCAGGACCAGCGCCTCGGCAACCTTGCCCGGCTTCTTGGCCTCGACCTCGATCACCTCAACGGGACCCAGTCCCAGGGCCCGCCCGCCTGCAGTTGCGCGGTCAGTGTAAAGCTTGACCAATTCGGTTTCAGGTGAACGCGCTAGGCGGCCGACCGTCAGGATCGTCAGTCTCAACTGAAGGCAATATGGGCGGAAGCGTCCACCGACCAGATTTTCTCAATATTGTAGAACGAGCGGACCTCAGGTCGGAACAGGTGGATAATAACATCGCCTGTATCGATCAGCACCCAGTCACAGTGGGGCATGCCTTCGACGCGGGCCTTGCCATAGCCCATGTCCTTGAGCGCCCGCAGCAAATGGTCGGCCATGGCACCGACATGCCGGTGCGACCGCCCAGAAGCCACCACGAGGGCGTCTGCCACAGCGCTTTTGCCTTTGAGATCAATAAAAACCACATCCTGGGCTTGGTCGTCATCCAGACGGGCCAGGATCATCTCCTCCAGGGCAGCAATCCGCTTCTGGGGGTCGCTGAGGTCGGAAACCACAGCGGTTTGCGCACTTGGCGCAGGGTCAGGGCTCAGCGGGGTCGCTCCTTTGTTGCCTCGCTCAAACCTGTCCATAGCACGGAATATGGATTTGGTCAGCCCTTGAGCATGTTCCGATAAGTGGGGACCGGTTATCGGAACCAACATGCTCTAATCCTTTGGGCCGCCACGCATGCGTTCGCGCAGCAAAGTCGACGATTGAAAGTTCAGCGGACCGGTCAGGAAAACCCAAGCCGGCGGCTTCAAGCCGGGCATCATAGGTGCGCGACTTGCCGAGATCCGGGCGCGCGAAAATCGCCGCGCCGCCGGTGAGGATCGGCTCTTAAGGGATATCCAGGGTCGGGAGACGACCGCCACTGGAACCCCGGCCATAATCTGGGTCCATCCGCGCCAACGGTGAAAGGTCGCCAAACTGTCGGCTCCCATAATCCAGACGAATTTGACGTCGGGAAACCGGGCCTGCAGCACCCGCAAGGTGTCGATGGTATATTGCGTGCCGATCCGCCGCTCGGCGTCGGCCACGATCATCGCTGGGCCGTGGGCGAAACGCCGCGCGCCGATCATGCGCTCTGCCTGAGTTGCCGTCTCATGGCGGGATTTTAACGGGTTCTGTGGTGAGACTAGCCAAATGACCCGGTCGAGCCCCAGCTTCCGCCGTGCGGTCTCGGCCACATGGGCATGGCCCTCATGGGCTGGGTTGAACGACCCACCATAGAGCCCAACCTTCATGCCGGGGCTTAGAGAGAACCCCAATCTCAGGGTCGCCGGACGCCCAGCTGTGGGAACGCGCCTAGCAGGACCGGCAAACCACATACCCATCAGCGCAAGCGCTTAGCAGTAGAGGGGTTTCGGTCGAGGTCCGGGTCGCTTTGGCGCACGCGGGTTCGCACGGTAAAGACCCCATCACCAGCCAAGACCGCCCCGCGCGCGAACAGTCGACCATTTTCCCAGTTGGACAACCCAAGCTCGGGTCGATTGAGCGCATACTGGCCGTCCACCCAGCGGGTGAACCCGTCGCCGGTGAAGGGCGCGTCAATGGCGCCGTGGAAGTGCTCTTGCGCTGCGGCATCTTCGGCGATCAGCGTGGCCACCAATCTGGGACTATAGCGATTGAACAGCTCTATCGCGGCGTTCAAATCGTCAACCACCACCAAGCTCAGCTCAGGCGTGGCTTCCCACTCCCATTCCCGGCCGAGATCCTCAGGCCCGATGATTTCCACCAAGGCTTCTTGTTGGGGTCCGTCAGCCCGGATCACCGTCGTGGTTGCGCCGCGCCAATCCTCTGGAATCCAGACCTCACTGCCTTCAACGACGTGCAGTTTACAGCCCGACCGGCGCGTCCCGGCATCGGATAACGCGCGCAGGAACACCGGCACCAAAGCCTGCGCTTGGTCGCGCACAATCACGCAGACATTGAGCGTGTTGCACACCTTGCGGTCCAGAGAGTGATAGACGCAGGCTTCAAACCGCGCGGGATCGGCACTGGCGTCCGCAATCATCCAGGCCCCGCCGGTCCCGTGCAGGCTGACGGGCGTGCCAGCCTGTCGGGCAATGGCCCCTAACTGTGCAACCGCAGGTCCAGAGCCCCGCGCGACGGCCAAACCAAGCCGAGGATCAGAGAACAGCGCCCAACCCGCCGCATGGGCAGGCGAGGCCAACAACATCGCAGCGCCTGGCGGCAATCCCGCTGCCGCTAGCGCGGGATCCAGGGCATAGCTGACGATGGCTTGCGCCGTGCCTAAGGCGTCAGAACCGATCCGAAACACCACGCAATTGCCGCCCCGCAAGACGCCGGTCGCATCGGCAAATACATTGGGACGGCCCTCGAACACAAAGCCCACAATGCCCAGTGGCGCAGTGGTCTGCTCAACGCTCCAGCCCTCGTGGGTCACGCTATCGACCACCTGCCCACGGCCCGCAGGCGCGTCACGCCAGACCCGCAAACCTGCGATCATGTCACTGCGTAGCGCCGCACTGACCTCCAGCCGAGTGGTAGAACGCCCCTTGGCCGCAGCGGCCTGCACGTCCGCCAGATTGGCCTCAGATATCTTGGCCCAGACGGCATCGTCCTCCAGGGTCAGGGCAAAACCCTCGAAGAACGCCGTGATCGCGCTGTCAGTGACCGCACCCATCTTCTGAAAAGCCGTCTGCGCTTGCGACACGGCATCGTCTGCCAACCCGCGCACGCTGGCCGGCACATGCAGTAAATCACCGGTCTCCTGCACCACTACCAACTGATCGCCCGGCGCAAAGGCCGCCGCCAGTTCGTCGGACACAAACGCCACGCGGTCGCCGCCGAACGGGATCGGCATGCCGGGCGCAAGGCCGTTCAGCTTGGCGATCTTCCCGGGTGCCTCAGATGTTTGTGCCATTATGCTCATCTGGAGCCTTAGTAGTGCGCGCATGGATCAAGGGAAAGTGCGATTGGCGTCGTCTATCCCAAGGCCAAGTCGTCAGCATGGATCACAGGGCCCTCGGTGAAGCCGAGCTCAGCCTCAATAGCCGCCGACTTCATCCCGGTGATCCTGGCGGCATCGGCGGCGTCGTAGCGCGACAGGCCCCGGGCGATCTCGTCGCCAGAGGGACCCCGCACGATTACGGCGTCGCCCTTGTCAAACCGCCCCTCCACCCTGGTGACGCCTGCCGCCAGCAGGCTCTTGCCTGTTGTCAGGGCGCGCGCGGCCCCAGAGTCGACGGTCAAGCTGCCTTTGGGCGCAAAGGACCCCGCGATCCAGGCCTTGTAGGCCGCGCGGGAGGTCACGGTGGCCTCAATGACCGTGGCAGTGGCTCCGGCTTCCAGGGCCGCCAAGGGAGCTGGCCGCGAGCCCAAGGTTATGATCGTGGCGCATCCCGCCTGCTGGGCGATGCGGGCGGCCAATATCTTGGTGGCCATGCCGCCAGTCCCGACCCCAGCCCCCGCATTGGCACCGCCAGCCATGGCTTCGACCTCGCTGGTCAGTTGCGTCAGGCGCGGGATGTGCTTGGCCCCGGGGTTCCGACGCGGATCGGCGGAATAGAGCCCGTCAACATCGGACAGCAGGATCAGCACATCGGCCCCGATCATTTGGGCCACCCGCGCCGCCAGCCGGTCATTGTCGCCGTAGCGAATTTCCTCGGTGACCACAGTGTCATTCTCGTTGACCACCGGGATCACGCCAAGCGTGAGCAAGGTCTCCACCGTCGCCCGCGCGTTTAGCCATCGCTTGCGCGTCTCGGTGTCATCGCGGGTCAGCAGCACTTGGGCGACCGGCAGATTGTGGGGTTCCAGAGCCTGTTCCCAGGCCGCCATCAGCGCCGATTGCCCCGCCGCCGCCGCCGCCTGCTTTTCTGGAAGGCTCAAGGCCCGCCTGCCAAGCGCCAAACGACGCCGCCCCAGGGCCACAGCCCCGGATGACACCACCAGCACCTGTTGGCCGCGAGCTCTCAAACGCGCCAGATCCGTCGCTAGCGCGGCTAACCACACCTTGTCCGGCGCGCCGTCTGCCCCCACCAATAGGGCCGAGCCGACCTTGACGACTATGCGCTTGGCCGAAGCGAGCTCGCTCACGGAGCCCAGTCCGCGGGGGCTGGCCCCGCTTTTTCCTGGGCAATCTTGGCCTTGCGCTCCCGCACCAAACTATAGGCTTCCCGCAATAGATCCGTGACCCCTTGGCCCGACACCCCGGAGACCAGGCGCACCGGCACGCCGGACGCCTCGGCCAAAACCTCGCGCTGCATTTCCAGGGTATCGGCATCCAGGGCATCGGACTTGCTAAGCGCAATGATCTCGACCTTGTCGCCCAGCTCTTCGCCGTAAGCCTCAAGTTCGTGCCGCACAGTTTGCCAAGCCTGGACCACATCGGTCTGGGTGCAGTCCACCAAGTGGATCAGTACTGCTGTGCGCTCCACGTGACCGAGGAAACGAACGCCGAGGCCAGCACCGTCCGAGGCCCCTTCGATCAGACCCGGTATGTCGGCCATGACGAACCGTTCTTCGCTCGACAGATCCACAATGCCGAGGTTGGGGGCCAGTGTCGTAAAGGGGTAATCGGCAATCTTCGGCTTGGCCGCGCTTGCCGCCGCCAGGAAGGTGGACTTACCCGCATTGGGCAAACCCGCCAAACCCACATCGGCGATCAGCTTCAGCCGCAGCCAGATCCACTTCTCTTCGCCGTCCTGACCTGGATTGGCGCGATAAGGTGCCTGATTGATCGAGCTCTTGAACCGGTCATTGCCCCAGCCGCCATTGCCGCCCTTGGCCAGCAGATACCTCTGACCGGCGGTCTCCATGTCGATGATCAGGGTTTCTTTGTCTTCTTCCAGCACCTGGGTGCCCACTGGAACCTTAAGCGTAATATCGCCGCCGGCCGCGCCGTGCCGATTGCGACCCATCCCATGGATACCGGTCTCAGCCTTAAAGTGCTGCTGGTAGCGAAAGTCGATCAGGGTGTTCAGACCATCAAAGGCCTCAATCCACACCGAACCGCCGTTGCCCCCGTCGCCGCCGTCAGGCCCGCCATACTCGATATATTTCTCGCGCCGGAACGACACAGCCCCGCCACCACCGTTGCCGGAGCGAAGATAGACCTTGCACTGATCGAGGAATTTCATCGCGCGCAGCCTCGCGTGCCCGATCCAGGGATCAGGGTAGGTTGGACAGGCAGATGCAGTGACGAGATCAACATTCCCAGGCCCATATCACGGCTTATCGACAAAATCAGGCCAGCCAGACCATCATGCGCACCGGCACATCACAGTTTCGGGCCGCAGAGGGCTGAAGTTTGACCTCTCCGGTATAGAGAAAGCCCGATTTTATCAGTACTTCGCCGGAAGCGGGGTTGTCGTCGAAGTGACCCGCCACGACGAACCGCCGCCGCCAAACCCGCTTGGCCCAGTCCAATGCGCACTTGGCAGCCTCTGTCGCATAGCCTTGCCCCCAGAAGGGCCGACCTAGCCAATAGCCAAGCTCGGGATAACCGGCGTCGTTGGTGTGGAAGCCCATCATCCCCATGAAACCCTGATCCACATGCTCGATGGCATAGGTGGGAACACCCAAGGGCTCGATCTTACCCAAATGCCTTAGGAAGCCCTCAGCGTCTGCCAGGGCATAAGGGTAGGGAATTGCCGCCGTCATCCGCGCCAGATCAAAGTCGTTGCAGAGACTCGCTACAGTGCCAGCGTCGCTAAGGCGCGGCTTGCGAAGACGCAGTCTGCTGGTCCTTAGGGTCGGTTCTATTTCAATCGCGCACATAGAAACCTCCCGATCCTCTGGTGGGATCCTGAAAACGAAAAGGGGAGCCCGGCGTTCCGGACTCCCCCTTGGAAGTTTTCTGCCCGGTTCGCCTTGCGACGAACCTGGGAAACTCAGGTTCGCGCTACTCTGCGGCCATCGCGGCCGGCGTCACAACGTTCACATAGGTGCGGTCGTTACGCTTGGTAATGAACTTCACTGCGCCATTGGCGGTTGCAAAGAGGGTGTGGTCCTTGCCCATGCCGACATTATCGCCTGGGAAGAATTTGGTGCCGCGTTGGCGCACAATGATGTTGCCACCGATCACAGCCTCGCCGCCGAACTTCTTGACGCCAAGCCGGCGTCCAGCTGAGTCGCGACCGTTGCGGGATGAACCGCCTGATTTTTTGTGAGCCATGCTGGCCTCCTAAATCCGTATCTGAACCGTGGGCCTATTCGGCGTCGGGCTTTTTAGCTGCGGCCTTCTTAGGCGCAGCGGCTTTAGCTTCAGGAGCCGCTGCCTCGGCAGCTTCGACCTTAGCTTTCGGGGCGACCTTGGCTTTGGCTGGAGCCTTAGCGACCACCGGCCCGGCAGCAGCCTCTAGCTCGGCAATCACATGGGTCAGGTTGCGAGCGCGCGCATTGATCATGGCCTTGGTGGTCATATCGACCACGCCGTCCCACTTTTCGTCCAGACCGGCACCGGTAATCCCGGTGACCCGCAGCACGGTTTCGTGCTGACGATGGCCCTTGGTGCGGCGATAGCCTTGGCGGCGGATCTTCTTGAAGATCTTGATCTTCTCGGCCTTGCGCGTTTCGACCAAGGTCGCATTGACGCTGGCACCCTCGACGGTAGGCAGACCCAAGGTCACGGCCGCGCCATCGCCCAACATGAGGACCTCGCCAAACGCCACATTGGCACCGGGCTCACCATCCAACTTTTCGACCACCAGCACGTCACCAGGAGAAACCCGGTACTGCTTGCCGCCGGTCTTAATTACCGCGTACATCGTTCGCGCCCTAAACCACTTGATAGCAAAAGAGAATGCGCCCGCGAGAAAGCTCGCGAGCGGGAAGCGCGGTCTTATACAGACGACCCCGGCCAAGTCAACGCAATGCGCGCGGGATTTACCCCTCCGATGGCCTAACTAGAGGCGCAAGTTCGGCGATCTTGGGTCGGCTTGTCTCCCAAGTCGAGACCACGGCCCGCGTCACCGCCTGCATGAATTCCAGCCTTTGCGGTGTCGGTTGCTCGGTGCGTCGCATCAGAACCGCGACCGCATAGGTTCGCCCGTCGGGCGCCGTAATCAGGCCCACATCATTGATCCCGATCGAAGAGCCGCGGAAATCCTGACCGGTCCCGGTCTTGTGGGCAATCGACCAACCCGCTGGCAGCCCACCCTTAAGCCGTCTTGGCCCTGTGGTCGCCTTGGCCATCGTCGCCAGCATCGTCTGGGTCGAGCTATCAGAAAGCAGTTCGCCGCGGTGAAGCGCTGCGAGCGCTGTGACAATACCAATCGGGCTTGCCCCATCATACGGATTGCTCAGATAGGCTTCCATGGCAGCGTCGCGGATTTCCCGGGGCAGAGCCGCGCGCGCAGCTTCGAACGCGCCATAGGGCGATAGCTCAGGGCTCCAGGTCAGGCCGGTGATCCTCGCCTGCAGGTGTTTCTCATCCTCGGCCAAACTAATGCCGTTTAGCGCTTTGCGAGCCAACATCTCGTGGATCGCAGCGGGTCCGCCGACCAAGCTCATCAGCTTGTCGTTGGCGGCGTTGTCGCTGCCAATCAAGGCGCGGCGCATCAGATTGGCCACCGTCGTCTCATATCCGGCATCGGTAATCTGGTGGGAGATCGGCTGGTTGAACACGCTTCGATCGTCGGGCCACAGCATAACGCTCTGATCCAGGCTCATCTTGCCCTGGTCAATCGCGTCCAGCGCCGTCATCGCCACCCAAAGCTTGGACACGCTCTGCTGGGGGAACGGGCTGTCACCCTTTACCGAGGCGACCCAACCCGCCGTGACATCGCTGACCGCAACACCTACCGACTCGCCGTAATCTGCCGCCAAGTCGTCTAAGCGCGCCTGGAGTTGGGCCGGTGCTGGCGGCAAGGGGCGATCCACCACCTGGCGAATGATCAGAGCTGGAGCCGCGCGTACCAGCGATGTTGCGACAACCCTTGGGCTAACCTTGGAAATGGGAATTTGAGTGGCGGCAACCGCAGCAAGCGTCAGGCTGATCAGGGTCGCCAAGGGCCAACGGCGATCAAAGACCAGCAAAGCCCCGCCAATAGTAGAATCGCGCAGGCGCTCAGGAAACAGTCTTTGCCAATGAAGTAGGGCGGTCGGACGCGTCGCTAGCCAGCGTGCCAGACCCGTCTTGGCACGCGCCAGTTCAACACAAAGCGCCCATCCTGCATCTGCAAGACCCCAGAAAACCCGGCTTCCAGCGCGCAGCGCAAAGGCCTGCGGGGAGATGTCCTCCCAGGCCGAAATCTCAATCGATCGTTCCAACACGCGATCCATCTGCGCGTTTGAGTCTTGATCCGGGGTTGGTCGTCAAGCCAAAAGCGCAATCTGCCAATGTCGACGGCTGAACTTAGGTGCCCGGGCGAACCTCTATCGTCACATGGCTCAGGCCAGCCAGGTCACTCAAACGCTCATGGTACCTGGCGACCGGCAAGGGCTCGGCGTGGCTAAGGACAACAATTGCAGCGTGATGTCCCGGCCCTAGGCGCCAAAGGTGAAGGTCCAGTATTTTGGCCCCCATGGCCTCCAGACGACCTCGAACCTCAGCCGTCAATTGCGGTGACGGATTGAGGTCTAGCAGGACCGCGCCTGATCGCCGCAGCAGGCTCCAGGCAAATCGTGCGACCAGCGCCGCTCCGATGATCCCAGCCATGGGGTCAGCCCATCGCCACCCCAGATATCGGCCCGCGAGTAGAGCAGCGATGGTCAGTACAGAGATAACCGCATCGGCGGCTAGGTGCAGGTGCGCGGCGCTGAGGTTCATATCTCCGTCGCGGTCGTGGGCATATTTGGAGACCGGTCGCAACAGCCAGACACAGACCAGATTGATCGCCAACCCGGCGGCCGCCAATTCCAAGGCACCGACATAAAGAACCGGTTCCGGCGCGATCAGCCCTCGCAAACTTTCCGACGCAATGACCAAGGCCGTGACGGCGAGCACCACTGCATTCGCAAACCCCGCCAGGTACCCGACCTTGCCAGCGCCAAATGCAAATCTGTGGTCACCGGCATAGGCGCGCGCCACGCGGTAAGACACCGCCGCTGCGACCAACACCGCAACATGGGCAGCCATATGTACGCCATTGGCCACCAGGGCGATCGAGTGAAACAAGGTCCCACCGACAATTTGCCCAACCAAGGTGAGAAGACAAATGCCCGCAACGATCCAAGTGCGATGTTCATTGCGGCGGTGGTCAGCCCCCAAATAGGTGCCGTCGCCTCGGAATGCATCAATCGGTGTTTGCAGGGGTTCGGGCACGCGATGCTCTGGAAAGGTCGAAGGATGAGCGTTATTATATAACACTCGCGCGGGATCAAGCCGTTCTCGTTAGCCCCTTGCCATGCACCCTCAGAATGACGAGATGTTCGCCATGATCCAGAAAACTCCCGTCACCGTGCTCACCGGTTACCTTGGGGCCGGTAAAACCACCCTTCTCAACCGAATTCTCACCGAGGATCACGGCAAACGCTATGCCGTCATCGTCAATGAGTTCGGCGAGGTCGGTATCGACAACGATCTGATCGTTGGGGCCGACGAAGAAGTGTTCGAAATGAACAACGGCTGCGTCTGTTGCACGGTGCGCGGCGATCTCATTCGCGTGCTCTCCGGCCTAATGAAGCGGAAGGGCGGCTTTGACGCTATTATCGTTGAGACCACTGGCCTGGCCGATCCTGGCCCCGTCGCTCAGACCTTCTTCGTTGATGACGATGTACGCGCTAAGACTCAGCTCGACAGCGTGACCACCGTCGTTGATGCCATGCATCTGCCGCTACGCTTGGCTGACTCCAAGGAAGCGGTCGAGCAAATCGCTTTTGCCGACCAGATTGTTCTCAACAAGACCGACCTGGTCACAGAGCATCAACTTCGCGACGTCGAGGCCCGTATTCGCCGCATCAACCCTCTGGCCCCCATCCACCGGGCAGAGCGATCAAACGTGGCCTTAGACAAGATCTTGGGGCGCGGCGGCTTTGACCTTGAACGGATCACCGACATCCAACCGGAATTCCTCAATCCGGCGCATGGTGAGGCAGGCCATGTCCATGATGACGACTGTGATCATGAGGGTCACGATCATCACGGGCACCATCCCCACGATCACGCCGCCGAGGCCGGCATCCGCGGCATCTCTCTGACCTTCGATAAGCCGTTGAATGGCAATCGGGTTACGGCCTGGCTAAACGATATTTTGCAGGCCCAAGGTCCCGACATCCTACGCGCCAAGGGCATCTTAGACGTTGCTGGCGAAGATCGCCGCCTGGTCTTCCAAGCCGTGCACATGATCCTAGAGGGCGACTTCCAGCGCGCTTGGAAACCCGAAGACACCCGCAAGTCTCGCATGGTGTTCATCGGTCGCAACCTCGACGAGGCCGCCCTGCGTACCGGATTTGAGGCCTGCGCCGCCTAAACCCACTCAAGAAGAAGCCCGCCTGGATCTCTCCGGGCGGGCCATCTCAATTCGGGTCTGAAGGCTTCAGAGTTCTTCGTTGATCAGCGCGACCTGGAAGTAGCCATTGCCCTGCAGGGTGTTCATCACCCGCATGAAGTCGCCATACCGAACGGTCCGGTCAGCGCGAATATAGACGCGCTCTTCGGTCGGGTTGGGCTTGTTCAGTTCCTTGGCCAGATCGGCCGGAAGGGTATCAACGGTCGTCGGAATTTCGCCGATGAAGACGCCACCATTGCCCTGGATGTTGATCACGGTCGGCTCTTCGATCTTGGCACCCGGCGGCGGCGGAATGGCCGGCGGCAGGTCGAGCTTGATCGAAACCGTCGCAGCAGGGATCGAAACCATGAAGATGATAAGGAGCACCAACATCACGTCCACGAATGGCGTAACATTGATGTCGCTGTTCTGGCCGAGGTCGAACTTGCCGCTCTTCCCGCCACCCAGCTTCGCACCCATATGAAATTCCTTCCCTTGAGGGCGCTCATCGGCACCCGTCGATTGTCGGCCACACCCTTCGCCAATCAAATCGAGATTGTAAAGCCCCAACCCGCAGACTCATGGCCCTCACTGCACCAACCTCTCGCCAAGCGCGCATTTCCCCGGCTATGGAAACCTCATGAGCCTATATTTTGAAGCCTATGTCACCACGGCCCTGTTTGATCGGACACGGAGCGCCGTCCTTGCTCTCGGCGACGGTACGGTCAGGTTTGAAGGGGGCGAGACCCTCCAAGCCCATCAGGGTGCTATCCTTTCGGCGACAGTTCACCCGATTGCGGACGGGATCATCACCGGTGGAGATGACGGTCGACTGGTCTGGACCCGCTCCTCGGGTGTCGAAGAGTTGGCCAGTATCCCGGGCCGTTGGATCGACGCCGTGGCCGCCAGCTCAGAGTCGCGATTGGTCGCCTTCGCGGCGGGACGCGAGGTCCATGTCCGAGACCTCAGCGACCCCACCTTCACCCGCACCTTCACCCACGACAAGTCCGTCTCCGACCTGGCCTTTGATCCCAAGGGCCGACGCATCGCCAGCGCCACCTATGGCGGGGCCTGGCTGTGGTACGCCCGCATCGCCGAACAGAAAGCCCAAGTCCTGAAATGGGCTGGCAGTCACGTGGCCCTGGCCTGGAGCCCGGACGGAAAATTCCTGATGAGTGCCATGCAGGAGAACCAACTCCACGGCTGGCGGGTCGCCGATGAGAAGAACCTGAAAATGGGCGGCTATCCGGCCAAGGTCAAAAGCCTGACTTTTCTGGCCAAGGGGGCGATGCTCGCCACCTCTGGGGCCAATGGCGCGGTCATCTGGCCCTTTGCTGGTCCTGCGGGCCCACTGGGCAAACAGGCCGCCGAG
>JANPNB010000336.1:0-12285 GCA_031427275.1 Alphaproteobacteria bacterium
CCTCCGTGCTCAGTTTTTTTGTTTCCGGACCGCCACGCCAAATTCAACACCGTGATTCCCCTCTTGCCGTCCCCGGCGTCACTCGGCAACTTATCGCTGATAACGCGGCGCAACAGATGACGCCGGTCGGGGAGACTTACATCATGGCTGACAATGCCGAGCCGATGGCCAAGGACTTAGGCTTTGATCCGGCAGCGCTGCGGGCGCGCTACCGTGCTGAGCGCGACAAGCGGGTGCGGGCCGATGGCAATCAGCAGTATCAAGAGATCGCAGGTGATTATGCGCATTATCTGGATGACCCCTATGTGGCTCCAGGCTTTAGCCGTGCGCCGCTGACCGATGAGGTCGAGGTGGTGATCATCGGCGGCGGGTTCGGCGGCTTGCTGGCCGGGGCGCGGTTGCGGCAAGCCGGCGTCAAGGAAATCCGCGTCATCGAAAAGGGCGGCGACTTCGGCGGTACCTGGTACTGGAACCGCTATCCAGGCGCGGCCTGCGATATCGAGAGCTATATCTATCTGCCGCTGCTGGAAGAGGTGGGTTTCATCCCGGCGGAGAAATATACCCGCGCGCCGGAGATCCTGGCGCACAGCGCGGCCATCGCCAAGAAATACGACCTCTACGACAATGCCTGTTTCCAGACCGAGGTCACAGCCATGACCTGGGATGAGACGAGCTCACGCTGGATCATCACCACCAATCGTGGCGACGCGATACGCGCCCGGTTTGTGGCCATGGCCAATGGGCCGCTGCATCGGCCCAAGCTGCCGGGCATTCCCGGCGTCGAGAGCTTCAAAGGCCACACCTTCCACACTAGCCGCTGGGACTATGCCTATACCGGCGGCGATAGCTTTGGCGGTTTGACCGGGCTGGCCGACAAGCGGGTTGGCATCATCGGTACCGGCGCGACGGCGGTGCAGTGCGTGCCGCATCTGGGTGCAGGAGCTAAAGAACTTTTCGTATTCCAGCGCACGCCCTCGTCCATTGACGTACGCAACAACACGCCCACCGACCCGCAGTGGGCCCAAAGCCTGGAGCCCGGCTGGCAGAAGAAGCGGATGGACAATTTCAACACCCTGGTCTCAGGCGGCTTCCAAGAGGAAGACCTGGTCAATGACGGCTGGACCGACATCATTCAGAATCTGCTCCTGATGGCGCGCCGCAAGGAAGGGCCGCCCGGCGACGTCGCCGAGATGATGCAACTCGCCGATTTCCAAAAGATGGAGCAAGTGCGTGCCCGGGTGGATTCGGTGGTCGCCGACCCAGCGGTGGCTGAGGCGCTAAAGCCCTATTACAACCAGTTCTGCAAGCGTCCCTGCTTCCACGATGAGTATCTGGACACCTTCAATCGCCCCAATGTCCACCTGATCGACACCAATGGTCAGGGCGTAGAGCGGATCGACGAAACTGGCATCTGGGCCAATGGTCAGCATTACGAACTGGACTGCCTGATCTATGCCACGGGCTTTGAAGTCGGCACCAGCTATACGCGCCGCTCAGGCTATGAAGTGTTTGGGCGCGGTGGTCAGACCCTGACCGACAAGTGGGCCGAAGGGGTCTCCACCCTGCACGGCATGCACACGCGCGGCTTTCCCAACTGCTTCATCTTCTCCAATGCCCAATCGGGTTTCACGGCCAATTTCCCGCATATGATGGACGAGCAGTCCAAGCACATGGCCTATATCGTTGCCCACGCCCTAGACCATCAGGCCCGCACGGTTGAGGCCAGCGAGGCCGCCGAGGAGGCCTGGGTGCAGACCATCGTCTCGATGGCCATTCTCCGGCAAAAATTCCTCGAGGACTGCACGCCGGGCTACTACAACAATGAGGGCCAGCCCTCGGTGATGGCGGCGCGCAATGGCTCTTACGGTCAGGGCCCAATCGCCTTCGTTAAGGTGCTGGAAGACTGGCGCGCAGAGGGTGGCTTGCAGGGGCTGGAGCTTGCGCGGGAATAGTCTCAATGACGAACCTGCGGTAACCGCCTATATCAGGATCTATGCCGCCACGCCTTAGACCCACCCGCTTGGAATACGTCGTCGATGGGGTACGATTGCGGGCACAGCTGTCAGCAGCCGCGCTCGACGCGGCCGGTGATGAGCCGGCGCAGCGCAAGGCGGCGTTGGACATCCTCAAGCAAGCCCTGTTCCGTGGCCGGATGATCGCCAAGGAGCGATTGGAGAACGGTGCCGGGGGCATCGAAACTGCGCGGCTGCTGTCGGGCGTCACTGATGAGGTGGTCACCGCGCTCTATGACTTCACCACCGTCCACGTGTTTCGCGCACGTAATCCCACAGAGGGGGAGCGCTTGGCGCTGATCGCGGTCGGCGGTTATGGACGGGGCACACTTGCCCCATTCTCCGATCTCGATCTGTTGTTTCTGCGCCCCTACAAGCAGACCGCTCATGCCGAGAGCGTCATCGAATACATGCTCTATGCCCTGTGGGATCTTGGTTTCAAGGTCGGCCATGCCTCGCGCACGGTGGAGGAATGTGTCCGCCTTTCCCGCGAAGATTTCACCATCCGCACCTCGATCTTGGAGGCGCGCCGTCTCAGCGGCGATGAGAAACTTTCCGACGAACTCACCCGACGGTTTCGCGCCGAGGTGGTTAAAGGTACCGGGGCCCAGTTCGTCGCGGCCAAGCTGAAGGAACGCGACCAGCGTCAGGAGCGCGCGGGCACCAGCCGCTACCTAGTCGAGCCGAACGTCAAGGAGGGCAAGGGTGGTCTGCGTGACCTCAATACCCTCTTCTGGATCGCACAGTATCTGCATCCTGTGGCCCAGGTAGACGGCGTGGTGCAGCTAGAGATGTTTGAGCGCCGGGAGGTTGCCGCCTTTATTCGCGCCTTCGATTTTCTGTGGGCTGTGCGGGGGCATCTGCACTTTGCGACCGGCCGCCCTGAAGAGCGTCTGACCTTTGATCTACAGCCCGAGATCGCCCGGCGCATGGGCTATGGCGATCGTGGAGACGCGCCAGCCGTTGAGCGGTTCATGCGGCGTTATTTCCTGATCGCCAAAGAGGTCGGTGCCCTGACAAGGGTCTTTGCCGCAAAGTTGGAGTCCGAGCGCGTCAAGGCTGAACCTAAGGGATTGTCGCGTCTATTGCCCGGCGGCGGCAAAGCCCGGCGCAAGGCTCTGGATGCGGGGTTCCATGAGGAAGGGGGCCGCCTGAATATAGACGGACCAGAGGTTTTTGAGGCCGACCCGGTCAATTTGTTGCGGCTGTTTCGCTTGGCCGACCAACGCGACTTGGATCTCCATCCCGACGCCTTCACCGCCGCCACGCGTATGACCAATCTGATTGGGCCCAAGGTGCGGCGCGATCCGGTGGCCGCCCAGGTGTTCCTCGACATCCTGGCCCACGGCCGTGACCCGCAACGCACCTTGTCAATGATGAACGAGGCCGATGTGCTGGGTCGGTTCATCCCCGAATGGGGCCGCATCGTCGCTCAGATGCAGTTCAATATGTATCATTCCTATACGGTCGATGAGCACACCTTGCGGGCCGTCGGCGTGATCGCGCAGATCGCTGCGGGCAGGTTCGCCGAGGATCATCCGCTCTCCACCGCCATCATGCCGCTGATCGATGACCGTGAAGCGCTGTTCCTGGCCATGTTGTTACACGACACCGGCAAGGGCGGTGCGGGGGGCCAGGAGAAGGCCGGAGCCCGCGCGGCGCGCCAAGCCTGCGAGCGGCTGGGTCAGGATCGCAAACGTATCGAGCTGGTCGCTTGGCTGGTTGAGCATCACCTGCTGATGAGCGACACGGCCCAGAAACGCGATGTTTCAGACCCGCGCACTGTGGTCGACTTCGCCCGGGTCATTGAGACGCCCGAGCGCCTGAGACTGCTGTTGGTGCTGACGGTGGCCGATATCCGTGCTGTGGGACCGGGCGTTTGGAACGGCTGGAAGGGTCAGCTGCTGCGCGAGCTCTATGCGGCAACGGAGGCGTTATTCCGGGGTGGTCGGGGTTCTGATCAGGCCGCAGCTGTGCGCCGCTATCATGAGAACGCGGCCTATGACGCTCGCATGCGATTGGTTGCCGCCGATACACAGGTCACGGACTGGGCGCAAAGCATGGAGGATGCTTATTTCACCTCCTTTACCGACGCTGAAGTTCTTGAACATGCGGCCTTGGCGCGCCGAGCGCGGGACAGCGGCGCAGCCGCGGTTGGTCGAGTTCGCCCCGACTTGAATGCCTCAGAAGTCGTTGTGGCCGCCGAGGATCGGCGACGCCTGTTCGTTGACCTCGCCGATGCGCTGACAGCAGCAGGTGCCAACGTGGTGGGCGCGCGGGTCTTCACCTCCCGCCAGGGTCAGGCCTTAGATGTGTTCTTTGTCCAGGATGCGTCTGGAGCCGCCTTCGGGTCAGACAACGCCAAAGCCTTGGAGCGCCTGACCCAGCGGCTGGAAGCCGCCGGCCGGGGCGAACCCAGCACGGCGGAAGCCAAAAAGCTGGGTGACCTGGGACGTGCGGCAGCCTTCTCGATCACCCCCACCGTGATGTTGGACAATGACGCGTCAGAAGTTTCCACAGTTGTCGAAGCCTCCGGGCGAGACAGACCGGGTCTCCTAGCGGCCTTGGCAAAGCCCATTTCCGACGCTGGCCTATCGATCCTGTCGGCCCATATCGACGGTTATGGCGAGCGGGCTGTGGACGCCTTCTATGTGGTTGGCGATCAGGGTCGTAAACTCACGGACGCTAAGGCGATGAACGCGCTCAAGGCCGATCTGATGGCCGCGCTCGAGGCCATTGATCCCAGCGTAACCAACCGCGCTCGCTCAAGCTTGCAGAAGGCCAGAGCCAGCGTAGCCCGCTAAGGCGTCTTGACCACGAGCAAGGGCGGGGCGCAGAGACATGGCGTGAGCGCCCCCGTCGAAAAATCCGCCAAGCCGCCCGTCAATTCGGGCCGCATGATCCGCTCATCAATGGTTTATTCGGCGCTGACTCTGGTCAGCCGGTTTCTGGGCCTGGCACGTGATCTGGTGATCACGGCGCGGATGGGGGCCAGCCTGACTATTGCGGCAGACGCCTATTACACCGCCCAGGCCTTCTCAAACCTGTTCCGTCGCATCTTTGCTGAAGGTGCCTTCGCCGCAGCCTTTGTCCCCTCCTATTCCCGCAAGCTGGCCGCTGATGGGGCGCTGGTGGCGGATAATCTGGCTGCTGATGCGCTGGCCACCATGGCCGCTGGCACCATTGTTCTGACGATTATTGCCCAGCTGACCATGCCCTGGATCATGCTGGTTTATTCGCCGGGCTACGTGGCCGATCCGGCCAAGTTCCGATTGGCAGTGATCCTGACCCAGATCACCATGCCCTATCTGCCCTGCATGGTGGTCGCCTCGCTTTTGGCTGGCGTATTGACGGCCCGGGGACGGTTCATCGTCTACGGGGCCTATCCGACCGTTCTCAATCTCGTGATGCTGGCTGCGGTTTGGCCCCAGAAGGATCCGGTTCAAGCGGCCTATGCGGCGTCCTATGCCACCATTGTCGCCGGTATAGCTCAGGCGGCTCTGTGCTGGTGGGGCGTGGCCAAGTCGGGTGCCAGGGTTCGGATGGTTTGGCCAAAGCTGAACGCCGAGGTTCTGGCGCTGATCAAGTTGACTATTCCGGGCGCATTGGCCTCCAGCGCCGTGCAGCTCAATATCTTTATCTCCACCATGCTGGCGTCACAGGTCTCAGGGTTGCGGGCCTGGATGAGCGTAGCTGACCGATTTTATCAACTCCCCTTGTCGCTGGTGGGTACTGCGATCGGCGTCGCCCTCCTGCCGCGCCTGTCCAAGGCCTTCGGGTCTGGCGACCATGAGGATGCTCAGTTCGCCTTGGATCAGGGACTAGTCTTTGCCCTGGCCTTTTGTTTGCCAGCCGCCGCCGCAATCCTGGCTATGCCGGTCTATCTGGTCGATGGCCTCTTCACGCGCGGGGCATTCCTTCACAAAGATGCGGTCGCGGCGGGCCAGATACTGTTCCAATACGGGTGGGGGCTTCCCGCCTTCGTCTTGGTCAAGATACTGCAGCCAGCCTTCTTTGCCCGGCACGACACCCGCACGCCCATGCGGTTTTCGCTGATATCCGTGGCGGTGAATATCGCCTTTGGCGTGACCCTGTTCTACGCGATCGGATTCCAGGGGATTGCGGCGGCGACCAGCATAGCCACCTGGATTACCGTCTTGCAGATGGCTTGGGTTTTGAATCGGAAATACAATTACCGCCCCACTGCGCGGGCCTGGGGCAAGATGGTTCGTGTGGCCTTGGCCAGCCTGATCATGGGTCTGTTGCTCTATGGTGCCAGTCACTTCCGCACCCAGGTTGAGGCACCCTTGGCTGGCGTGTCGTTCTTCGGCCTGCATGCCAAAGAGTTCGCCGTTTTGCTGATCGCCATGACAGGGGCCGTACTCTATCCGGTGTTGCTGTTTGCGCTGGGCGGCATAACGCCCGCCGAGCTGCGCGCCGCCTTTCGGCGGGGTAAGGATGAGCCCAGCATCCCGACGCCAGACTTGCCCTAGGCTCCTTTGACGACTATTCGGCTCACCATGGCTCTTGTGAAACACTCCTGGCGATGGCGCTGCAACTGAACTCGCCGACTTGGCGCGAGATCGCGCTTTTATGCCCTCCATTGCAAAGCCTGAAACCATGACCGATCAAACCACCCCCACCTATGCGGGCCCGACCCGTGTGCTCTCCGGTGTCCAACCAACGGGAGCCCTGCATCTGGGCAACTATCTCGGTGCGCTGGTGAAATTCACGCGCATGCAGCACGAGATGGAGACCTTCATCTTCGTTGCCGACCTGCACGCCATCACCCAATGGCAGGATCCCAAGCTCCTCAAGTCCCAGGTGCGTGAAATCGCGGCGGCCTATCTCGCTGCGGGTCTAGACCCCAAGGTGGCCACCATCTTTCCGCAGTCGGCGGTACCGGCTCACGCTGAATTGGCCTGGGTGTTCAACTGCGTTGCCCGCCTTGGCTGGCTCGATCGCATGACCCAATTCAAGGATAAGGCTGGCAAGCACAAGGAACGCGAGAGCGTCGGGCTTTATACCTATCCGGTGCTCCAGGCCGCTGACATCCTAATCTATAAGGCGACGCATGTGCCGGTCGGCGAGGATCAGAGGCAGCACTTAGAACTCACCCGCGACATTGCGGCGAAGTTCAATCACGACTTCGAGGTCCCGGGTTTCTTTCCCTTACCCGAAGCCGTTGCTGAGGGGCCGGGTGCGCGGATCATGTCCCTGCGCGACGGGTCGGCTAAGATGAGCAAGTCTGACCCATCAGATAATTCTCGCATCAACCTCACCGATGACGCCGATGCCATCTCTCAAAAGATACGCAAAGCGCGCACTGATCCGGAACCGTTGCCCGAGACTCTCGAGGAATTGAAGGGCCGCCCTGAGGCTCTAAACCTAATCGGCATCTATGCCGCCCTTGATGGCCGCAGTTCCACAGAAGTCCTGGCTGAATTTACCGGTCAAGGCTTTGGCCAGTCGTTCAAGCCCATGCTCGCTGATCTGGCCGTCGCCAAGCTCGCGCCGATCGGTGAAGCCATGCGCGGTTTCATGTCCGACCCTGCACAGATCGACGCGATCCTCGCAGCAGGCTCGGAACGCGCAAGGCAGGTGGCGGCTCCGACGCTAGCTGAGGTCAAGAAGATCGTGGGTTACTGGGCGGGGTAGACCTAAGCCGCCGCCACAGCACTCGCCGCCACCTCTGGAGCTTGGGCGATAACCTTCAAATAGGCTCTCACCGCCGGAGGAGGCATGTGACGGCCAATTTCGTACTGGCGGATATTGGCGACTGGAATGCCGTAGGTCCGCGCAAACTCGTCCTGGCTCATGGACAATTTGTTTCGGAGGCGCCGAAGATTGCGCCCGACGGCTGCACGCTCCACCCCCGCCACACTGACCGCAAAGTCCTCCGAATCATCGGGGTCAGCTGGGATAGCGATCGTAAATTCGTTGCTCACCTGCATTGCTCCGTCTTACTGAAATCAATCTGACCCGCTCTTCGCGCCAAACGAAGACCGCCGTATGTAACCTTGCCTCGACCATCCCGACGGCCTTGTAGCGATCCTCTCCGTCGATGGGTCGGATCGAGGCGAAAACGATGTGATCAAGGTCGGAGAACACCAATTGCCCGAGCATCAAGGACAACCCATGCTTCTTCAGATTGATCTCGTCCTTGTCGGGATCATACTCAAACTCCATACATTCGTATATGTGAAACACACATAGTCAGCAAGCGCTTGCGAAACCTTGCCCAAACGGCCACCGTCACCCCATGAGCCAACGCAAGTTCCTGGTCATTGCTGACGAGAGTCCGGAGTTTCACGCCGCCCTGCGGTTTGCCTGTCGTCGTGCGCGCTCGACCGGGGGTCATGTAGCTTTGCTCAAGGTGATTGAGCCGGCAGTGTTTGAGCACTGGAGCGGGGTGCGTGAGGAAATTGAGCGACAGGCCCGCGAGGAAGCCGAGGCCACCCTTCAGCAGATGGCGCAGTTCGTGATCGCCGAAACGGGTCAGTCGCCTGAGTTCATCATTCAGCATGCCGACAATACCCGCGCTGCCCTGCGCACGGTGATATCGGCTGATCCGGCCATCAAGATATTGGTGCTGGCGGCGGCGGTCGATGGGCGTGGCCCTGGGCCCCTAGTCGCATCTCTGGCCAAGGAGGGCGTCAAGTGGGGCACGCGTAAGGTGCCGGTGACCGTGGTCCCTGGTGACCTGACCGATGACGAAATCGCCGACCTGGCCTAGATAGAATTAAAGTTCTTGGGTGATTGATATGAGCCGTAAACTTGCGTTGGTGACCGGGGCCTCTGCCGGAATTGGTGCAGCGATCGCCCGCGTTTATGCCGCCAACGGTTATGATGTTGCCCTAACCGCGCGCCGTGCAGACCGGCTGGAAAAGTTAGCCGATGAAATTGGCCTGCGTTACGGCGTCGAAACCCTGACAGTATCGGCAGACTTGGCTGACCCCGCTGCGCCGTTGCAAAGTCTGGATCACTTGGCGGCTCATGGACGCCATGTCGACGCCCTGGTCAACAATGCAGGCTATGGGCATCCTGGGGTCTATTCGAGCACCGCGTGGGAGGATCAGGCCGCATTCCTGCGGGTCTTGCTGCAGGCCCCATCGGAATTGGCCCACCGTGTCTTGCCCGGCATGATCGAGCGTAAGTTTGGCCGCATCTTGAATGTTGCATCCTTGGCAGGACTGGTGCCGGGGTCGGGTGGCCATACCCTTTACGGGGCGGTGAAGAGCTATCTGGTGAAGTTTTCCCAAAGCCTGCATCTGGAAAACCTGTCGACCGGCGTGCATGTGACAGCGCTTTGTCCGGGGTTCACCTGGTCAGAGTTTCACGATGTCATTGGCACGCGTGAGCAGATTGATCGCGCCACACCCGACTGGCTTTGGCTTGGGGCCGATGAGGTCGCTGAAACCGGGTTTGAAGCCGTCGAGGCCAATCGGTGCATCAGCGTTCCGGGTGCGCCGAACAAGGCCATCGCAGCCATAGCCAAGCTGCTCCCAGACGATTGGTCCTTGGCATTGATGGCCTCACAGGGGTCGAGGTTCCGCAAGACCTAGAGCGCGTTCCCTTTAGACGGTTACGTCTAAAGGGAGAAACTGCGCTCTAATTCAAAGAGTTAGAGCATGTTTAGCTCCGATAACCGGTTCCCACTTATCGGAACATGCTCTAGCACCCGCCTGACACTAATCTGTCATCAAAGGTTGGTCGGACTGTCACGTGATCCGGGTAGGTCATCCTCAGCCCTAAGAAGGCTCAAGGGGACTATCCAACAAGGATTCTGCACATGACTTTCAAGACTTCGCTCTGCGCCGGGGCGGCGCTCTGCGTGTCGCTTCTGGCGGCTGGTGCTGCCAGCGCTCAAGAGACCACCGTGGCCTGGAAGGGCGCGCCGCAATGGACCAATGATGACGTGCAATTCAAGGTGCGGGGGCGTCTGCTGGTCGATTATGTGTTCCAGGACGTGAACCGTCAGTCGCCATTGTCCGACTACCAGACCTCGAATATCCGCGGCCGCCAGGCGTTCCTTGGCGTCGAAGGCAAGCTTAACACCTACCTCGCCTACAAGGCTGAGGGCGGCGCGGTGAACGGCGGGGCTTGGGCCTGGGATGACGTGGTCATCGAGTACAAGCCCAATGAAGCGACCTCGATCATGGTCGGCAACATCAAGGCGGCGGGTATCGAGAACCTTACTTCGACTCGCTTCATCTCGTTCATGGATCGTGGGCCCTATGGCGACCTGGGTCCCGACAGCTACGTTCTGTCCCTGGTCGGCAAGGTCAGTGGCGTCAACTGGACCGTCACGGGCGCGTTGCAAGGCGACTCGATCAACACTGCCGATGTTAACAACACGGCCACGGCCAATCCTGGCTCCAAGGAGCGGAACGGCGTTACCGGCCGGTTCACCTACTCGCCGGTTCTGACGGACGCTGACAAGGTTCACCTGGGCGTTTGGGGTCGTTATCGCCACCACGGCGACGAGGCTGGCTTCGGCTATCAAGGTCGACCAAACACCAATTACGGCACCAACGGCGCCTATTACCGCACCCAAGCCCTGGGCAAGACCGACCAGACCCTCGGCTTTGAAGGTGCCTGGATCCACGGTCCCTTCTCAGTGCAGGGCGAGTACGCAAACATTAAGGTCAATCGTCTGATCACGGTCTCGCCCGGTGCGGATCCCGATGTGAAGGTTGGCTATGCCTATGTTAGTTTTTGGCCGACCGGCGAGACGCGCAACTATGATGCCACCAAGGGCGAGTTCGGGCGTCCGAAGATCGTCGATCCGATCACGGCCGGCGGCCATGGCGGCGTCGAGCTTCTGGCGCGCTATGACTACGCAGACCTGACCGACGCCTACAAGAAGGCCTCCACGGCTGCAGCGCGTACCTTGACGCAAGATGCAGGCAAGTACACCGCCTGGACTCTCGGGGCGAACTACTATCCCACGGCCTATGTTCGCTTGCAGGCCAATTACACCAGCTCGAAGATTGACAATCCGGCCCTGGGCCGTGACGTCAAGGTCGACCAATTCCAGATGCGTGCCCAGGTGGACTTCTAAGTCCATCGGCGAAAAGGAGACGTTCGAAAATGAAAACCCTTACCTCGAAACTGCTACTCGGCGCGGCTGCTGCTGTGGCCTTATCAGCCACCAGCGCGCCGGCCTTCGCTGCCCGTGACTATGTCTGGGCTGCGGGCTCCTCCACCGTGTTCCCGTTCACCACCCGGGTTGCGGAAAACTATGCCAAGAAAACCGGGAAAAAGGCCCCAAAGGTCGAAAGTCTCGGTACCGGCGGCGGCATCAAGCTGTTCTGTTCGGGCACCGGTGACGGCTTCCCCGACATTGCCAACGCCTCGCGGCCCATGAAGAAGTCGGAATTTGACGCCTGCGCCTCCAAGGGCGTGAAGGACATCGTGCAAATAAAAATCGGCTTCGACGGCATCGTCATTGCGATGGACAAAGACGGGGCGGACTACGCGTTCAAGACTGAACACCTGTACCTGGGCCTCGCCGCCAAGGTTATGCGGTTCGGCAAGTTTGAAGCCAATCCCTACAAGACTTGGGATGAAATTGGTTCCGGCCTGCCTGGCAATCGCATCTTGGTCTATGGCCCGCCGCCGACCTCCGGTACCCGCGACGCCTTCGTCGAACTCGCCATCGAGGCTGGTGCCCGCAAGTTCCCGACAGTTGATGCAATTCGGTCAGACAACGAGAAGAAGTTCAAAGAACTTGTCGATCCCCTTCGCCGGGACGGTTGGGTCGACGCCGGGGAAGATGACAATGCCATCGTGGGTACGCTGACGGCTACCCCTGGTGCGCTGGGTGTCTTCGGCTACTCGTTCCTTGAAGAGAATATGGACAAGGTCAAAGGGGCCAGCGTCAACGGTGTCAGGCCGACGGCAGGTGCCATTTCCGACGGCTCCTACCCGCTGGCTCGCTCACTCTATATCTACGTGAAGAAGTCGAACATCGGCGTGACCCAGGGACTTCAGGAGTTCGTCAACGAATTCGTCTCTGACGCCGCTACGGGTCGGGGTGGATACCTTCAGGGACGCGGTCTGATCCCGCTGCCACCCGGCATGCACGACGCCAATAAGGGCGTGGCTAAGTCCCTACCCTCCATGGGTCGTCCCGCCACCTAAGGCTTTCCCGGCAATCCCCTTGCCGAACTTCGGACCTCAGGGTCCGACCCAGCGCTGCGGCTCCCCCCGCGGCGCTTTTCTTTTGGTCACATGGGGTGGGACCGAAGCAGGAGGCTGGTTTCAGAAT
>JANPNB010000337.1:0-6163 GCA_031427275.1 Alphaproteobacteria bacterium
AAGCCAATATCAATATGAACGAAATGATTGGCAAGCGCGTCCTAGGCCGCGAGCCTGCCCCAGGTGAAAACGTCATTATCCTAGACGAATATGCCAACACATCATCTGCGGGCTCGATCATTGCTTTCCACAAGGCCAATGACGATTTCGCGCCGGGAGAGACCGGGCTGATCTGCTCGTTCGGTGCCGGCTACTCGGCCGGGACCGTGTTCGTTCGGAAAAGGTAGTGCGTTACTCTGGCTTTATGTGAGCGGCCTTCCAGTCCATCGCCTTGCGAATGCGCACACCTACCGACGGGTGATCATAGAAGATCACCTCTTCTAACTTCGAAGGCGTCGCCGCTCGATATTCAATAGTCTTGGCAAGGGCCTTGGCCAGTCCATCGGGCTCGTTGAAACGGGTCAGCGAGAAGGCGTCGGCATCACTCTCTGCGATCCGGATGATGGATGACTGGATTGGCGTCGCCAAAAGACCCAGTACCGCCAGTATAATCGCCAAGACAGGGAAACCTGCTGGATCGGCTAGACCGCGTATGCTGGCTGGTGCCATGCGTGCCGCCACGCGGGGAAACAGTCGGTCGACTAAGAAGAACCCGGTCAAGGCTAGGGCGGAAAAGCCCATTGCGATCCAGATCGAATGCGTATGGACATAGTGGCCCATCTCATGGCCAACCACACCACGGACCTCGGCGATATCAGCATCTTTCTTGAACATCACATCGCTCATGGCAACGCGCGCCGTACCAAACAGGCCTGACACATTGGCCGTGTAGCGATTGGACTGTTTTGAACCGTCGTAGATGTAGATCTTGTCGGAAGGCACCCCATTGGCATTGGCCATGGCGGTGACCTCATCGCGCACAGGGCCGGGAGGAGCCGGCGTAAACTTGTTGAAGAGCGGTTCGATAAAGACCGGCGACAGCACGATAATGAACGTGAAGGCCAGACCCACAAGCGCGCTCCCCCAAATCCACCAGGTTCGAGGGGCTCGACGGATCACTAGATAAATTCCGGAAATCAGCAAACTCGTGAGGATTAGACTGATGACACTGGACATCGCCCATTCTCCGAGCCAGCCGCCAAAAGCTTGGCTGGTCAGGCCGTAGGTCTTTTCCCGCCACCAACCGGAATAGATCGCCCACGGCAGGCCGACGATGGCCTCTATCAAGCTGTAGACAAACACCACCGACAGGGCGATCCGCCAGGGCTTGGGGCCGCTCTGCTCAAGCCGATCACGCACCCGCACCAGAACCCCGGATTTCAACACCGCCCAGGCGATCGCAATGGCCAAGATTGCGCCCCACAACAGTAACCAATGGCCGCCCTGGGTGTAGGCCGTTGCCTTGGCATGTTGCGCCGGCGTGAGCGCGGCAAGATATGCTGCGGTCGCAGCCGCTGGATCAAATTGGGTCAAATTCACCTCCCCGAAACTCATGAGCCAATTGTGACCAGAATTTGGCGCCGTTGTCAGGTGAAAACGCGGCAACCTACAGATGGCGATTGGCAACCCGCTGGGCTTGCTCCTAAGCTCAGCATTGGGGCTAGCCGGGGACCACAGCGTGAACACAGTGAACGAGGTTTCACCCTCAACCAAGACGCTCCTAGGCCACCCACGCGGTTTGCTGTTCCTCAGCTTCACTGAGGTCTGGGAGCGGTTCTCGTTCTACGGAATGCAGGCGCTTCTGGTCCTCTACATGGTCGACCAGGCCCTAACGCCCGGACACATCGAGACCATCGCTGGCATGGGTAATTTCCGGGGCACGCTTGAAGGCATTTTCGGTCCGCTGTCGGTCCAGGCCCTCTCTTCCCAGATTTTCGGGCTCTATACCGGCTTCGTCTACCTCACGCCGTTGATCGGTGGCTGGATCGGCGATCAGGTCCTGGGTCAACGCCGCACCGTTATGCTGGGTGCCGTGCTGATGGCGGCTGGCCACCTGTTGATGGCCTTCGAGACCTCATTCCTTATCGCCCTGCTCCTTTTGATCCTGGGCAGCGGCTGCCTGAAGGGCAACATCTCGGCCCAGGTCGGAGCGCTCTATGCCCGCGATGACCCGATGCGAACCTCGGCGTTTTCGCTGTTCAATTTGGCCATCAATATTGGTGCCTTCGTCGCTCCACTGGTCTGTGGGACGATCGGCGAGCTCTATGGCTGGCACTACGGGTTTGGCTTGGCGGCTGCTGGGATGCTGATCGGCGCCGGCGTCTATGTTGCGGGCCAACGCCACCTACCGCCCGACACCCTCAAACCCAAGGGTGAGGTGCGACCGCAGCTGAAATCCAGCGATGTGCCAGTCCTGTGGGCGCTTGGCGCCGTTCTGGTCGTGAGCACCTTCTACTCCGTGGCCTATGCCCAAGAATTCAATGTCTTCAACCTTTGGGCGCGAACCTATACGGACCGCCACATTCTGGGATTTGAGATGCCGGTCACATGGTTCCCGTCTTTCGATGGGCTGTTCATTGTCGGGTTCATTCCCGTAGCCATGCGCTACTGGGCTTGGCAAATTCGCCGGGGCCGAGGCACGACTGAACTCACCAAGATCGGTTGGAGCGGGCTCATGGGTGCCGTGGGCATGCTTGCCCTGGTCGCGGCGTCGTGGATCGCCGCCCACGGCGGAAAGCCCGGCATCGGTTGGGGTGTCTTTTGCTTCGCAGCCTTCGCTCTGGGCTTCATCTATAACTGGCCGACCACCATGGCGCTCTGCTCACGCGTCTCTCCGCCGGCCCTTGGCGGGGTGATCATGGGTGTGGTGTTCCTGACAAGCTTTGTCTCCAACTATCTCAGCGGTTGGATCGGTAGCTACTACGAGAAGATGGCCCCGCAGGACTTCTGGCTGATGCACGCGGCCATCGCCGCCGCAGGCTCAGTCTTGATGTTCGTGTTCTACCGGCCCTTGAACCGGCTACTGAACCCGACTTAGCGGTCTTTCTCCCGCTCTCCGATTGCCGCTTGAGCCGCAGCCAGCCGCGCGATCGGCACGCGGAACGGCGAGCAACTCACATAGTCCAGACCGATCTTCTCGCAGAAATCGATACTGGCCGGATCACCGCCGTGCTCACCGCAGATGCCCAGTTTCACGTCGGGCCTCGCAGCCCTGCCCCGCTCCGCCGCGATGCGGATCAAGTCGCCAACGCCCTCTTGGTCCAAAGTCACGAACGGGTCGCGCTCGAAGATGCCTTTTTCCAGATAGGCGTTGAGGAACCGGCCACTGTCATCACGGCTGATCCCAAAAGTTGTCTGGGTCAGGTCGTTAGTTCCGAAGGAGAAGAACTCAGCATGTTCGGCTAGGTCACCGGCTCGCAGAGCCGCGCGGGGCAGCTCCACCATAGTGCCGACCTGATAGACGATCCGACGACCCTGTTCAGTCATCACCTGCTCGGCGATGCGGTCGGTCAGCACGCGTAGGTATTTCATCTCCTCGCCCTTGGCGACGAGAGGATGCATCACTTCCGGCACAGGCGGTGTCTTGCCTGAAGCGGCAATGGCGCAGGCCGCCTCAAAGATCGCTCGCACCTGCATCTCGTATATCTCGGGATAGGACACCCCCAGACGACAACCGCGATGGCCGAGCATCGGGTTGGTCTCGTGCAACTCCTTTGCGCGGCGCAACAGCTTGTCGGCGTCCAGACCGGTAGCCTTGGCGACGGCTTCGACGTCCTCGGCGGTATGGGGCAGGAACTCGTGCAAGGGCGGGTCCAGCAGGCGGATGGTGACCGGCAGTCCCTCCATGATCGTGAACAGCTCGACGAAGTCGGCCCGTTGCATAGGCAGGATCTTGGCCAACGCTACCTCGCGCCCGGCCTTGTCATCGGCCAGGATCATCTCGCGCACGGCGGCGATCCGCGTGTCGTCAAAGAACATGTGCTCGGTGCGGCAAAGGCCGATCCCCTCTGCCCCGAACTGACGCGCGGTCCGGGCGTCTAGCGGCGTCTCGGCATTGGCGCGGACTTTGAGCCTACGCACCTCATCGGCCCAGGCCATCAAGGTCGCAAAATCCCCGGTCAACTCCGGCTCAATCATGGTCACGGTGCCTGATAGGACCTCGCCTTTAGAGCCATCGATGGTGATGATATCCCCGGTCTTGAAGGTGCGGTTTCGAGCCCGGAAGGTGCCAGCCTTCTCATCGATTTGGATTTCCCCAGCCCCGGAAACGCAAGGCCGACCCATACCGCGCGCCACGACGGCCGCATGGCTGGTCATCCCACCCCGTGCCGTGACGATACCGCGCGCGGCGTGCATGCCGTGGATATCTTCCGGACTGGTCTCCTCGCGGACCAGGATCACAGCCTCGCCGGCAGCACCCAGCCGCTCGGCTTCGTTGCTGTCGAAGACCACCCTGCCCGTCGCCGCACCTGGTGAAGCCGGCAGGCCCGCCGTGATCACGTCCCTTGGACTGGTTGGATCAATCGTCGGATGCAGCATCTGATCCAGACTGCCGGGCTCAACCCGCATGATCGCCTCTTGCCGGGTGATCAAACCGTTGGCAGCCAAGTCTACGGCGATCTTCAACGCCGCCTTGGCCGTGCGCTTCCCGTTGCGGGTCTGGAGCATGTAAAGTCGCCCCTTCTCCACGGTGAACTCGATATCCTGCATGTCGCGATAGTGGGTCTCCAGCTTTTCGACGACCGCCTTGAACTCCGCAAAGACCTCGGGAAGCGCCTCTTCCATGGAAGGGGCCCTCTCGCCCATTTCCTCGCGGGCGGCCTTGGTCAAGGCCTGGGGTGTGCGGATACCGGCGACGACATCTTCGCCTTGGGCATTGATCAGAAACTCACCGTAAAGCTTCGCCTCGCCAGTGGATGGGTTGCGCGTGAAAGCCACGCCAGTGGCTGATGAGTCACCCATATTGCCAAAGACCATGGACTGGACATTGACAGCCGTGCCCCAGCTTTCGGGAATGTCGTGTAGGCGTCGATAGAACTTGGCACGCTCGTTCATCCAACTGGCAAACACCGCGCTAATCGCCCCCCAAAGCTGGGCTTGCGGATCCTGTGGGAAAGGAGCTCCAAGCTCACGCTCCACCGCATCACGGTAGTCGGCGACGACCCGCTCCCAGTCTTCTGCCGAGAGCGCCGTGTCGACCGTGACGTCGAGGCGATCCTTATGTTCGTCGAGGATATCTTCGAACATGTGGTGATCAAGGTTCAGCACCACATTGGAATACATTTGGATGAAGCGTCGATAGCTGTCGAAGGCAAAACGGCGGTCGCCAGCCAGCTTGGCCAATCCCTCCACGGTAGCGTCGTTCAGGCCCAGATTAAGCACCGTATCCATCATGCCTGGCATAGAGGCGCGCGCGCCGGAGCGAACAGACACCAGCAACGGATTTGCAGGGTCACCAAAGGTCTTGCCTGTGACCTTTTCGACTTGAGCCAACCCCGCCTCAACCTGACCCCTCAGCTCGGGCGGATAGGCCTGGGTATTGGCGAAATAATAGACGCTGGCTTCGGTGGTGATTGTGAATCCTGGGGGCACCGGCAGGCCCAGGGAGGACATCTCAGCGAGATTGGCCCCCTTCCCGCCAAGGAGGTCCTTCATCGTCGCGTCGCCATCGGCGATACCGCCGCCAAAGGCATAGACCCAGCGCGACTTTGCCAGCGTGTCGGTAGTCATTCTACGTATTCCTTAGCCGGTCACCTGACCAAAGTCGGCGACGCGGCCCATGGCGTCACGAACCTGGATCAGCAGTTTCAAGCGATTATCACGCTCCGAGGTTACTTCTGAGTTCACCAGAACAGCTTCGAAGAAGCCGTCGACGGGCTGGCGCAGACCAGCTAGCGCCCGCATCGCACCTGCAAAATCCTCGGCATGCAGAGTTTGAGCGACACGAGGCTCGGTCTGAGCGACTGCGGCGATCAGCGCGGTCTCCTCCGCCGAGGCTCCGGGCATCACAACGGCATCGCCAGTCGGCAACGAGCCCTTCTTCTCCTCAGCACGCAGGATATTGGTCGCGCGCTTGTAACCCGCCAACAGGTTGGCCCCGTCCTCGCTGCCCAGGAAGTCAGTCAGGGCTTCAACCCGCGCTACGATGCGCACCAGATCGTCGTCACCCAGCGCAAAGACCGCGTCAACCAGATCATGGCGCTTGCCCTGATCCCGCAACGCCACTTTCAAACGGTCAGCCAAGAAGGCCAACACCTCATCAGCAACCTCGGAATAGGGTCGG
>JANPNB010000338.1:0-7440 GCA_031427275.1 Alphaproteobacteria bacterium
CGAAGGTCTCAGCGATCATCTTGGGCAGGCTCTCGCGCATCTCTGTTAGACGCTCGCGGTCGCAGTCGGGATTGTTCTTAAGCTCGTTGTCGATGGAGGTATGCAGCACCTCAAGGGCCACGGCTTGAGCCTTGGAGGTGCGGCGCTTAGGGCCAACCACGTCGATACCAGCCAAAGCCTGCTCATGCTCAGCAGCGATCCGCGCTTCAAGCACCACGGTCAGACGCACAGCACGGGATATGCGGACATAGGCGAGGCTGGGATCATAGGTCAGAGCCTCTACACCGCGCACCTTGGCCGCGATTTCCCGGCAGAGCCCTAAGCCGACCTGCACCATCTGCTTCAGCTCAACCAACTGGCGCGCGACGCGCTCAGACTTGGCGGCGAAGTTCTCAGAGATGTCAGCTTGTTCATACACGAACGAAACAAGAACATATCCAACTCGATCTGTCAAGTTTTATCGCCGAGGGACGGCGCCGTGTTGGAGGGCGCGGGTTCTGCTTCGTGTTCCTGGTGGCCTTCGTGGTAGATTGTGCCGTCGGCCAAAATCGACCGTTTTTCGAACGCCATCGCCGTAAATAGGATGCAAATGATGCCTGCGGATTTTGGAGATAACCGCCCGGACATGTCGGCCTTGTGGATGCCGTTCACAGCTAATCGACAGTTCAAAGCTGACCCACGAATCCTGGCTGAGGCCAGCGGCATGTACTACCGCACGCCCGAGGGGCGTGAAATTCTCGATGGGACCTCGGGGCTCTGGTGCGTGAATGCGGGGCACGGCAGAGCGGAAATCGCCGATGCTGTGCATCGCCAACTGATGAAGCTGGACTTTGCGCCGACCTTTCAAATGGGTCATCCGATCGTCTTCGAATTTGCCAAGGCGCTGAGCGACATCGCGCCGCCTGACCTGGACCGGGTATTTTTTACCAATTCTGGATCAGAGTCTGTCGACACCGCGCTGAAGATCGCCTTGGCCTATCACCGGGCGCGCGGCGAAGGACAACGCACAAGGCTGATCGGTCGTGAGAAGGGGTATCATGGGGGTCGGCTTTGGCGGGATCTCCGTGGGCGGGCTGGTCAATAATCGCCGCACCTTTGTGACCCTGCCGGGGACCGACCACTTGGCCCATACCCTGGACTTAGAGCGCAACGCCTTTTCAAAGGGGCTTCCCGAGTTTGGTGCTGAAAAGGCCGATGAACTGGAGCGGCTCGTTGCCCTGCACGGTGGCGAGACCATTGCGGCGGTTATCGTTGAGCCGATTGCCGGATCGGCGGGGGTTCTACCGCCCCCCAAGGGCTATCTTGAGCGGTTGCGGGCGATTTGCGACAAATACGGGATCCTGCTGATCTTCGACGAAGTGATCACCGGGTTTGGCCGGGTTGGCGCGCCGTTTGCCGCCCAAGCGCTGGGCGTGACCCCCGACATCATGACCACTGCCAAGGGGCTAACCAATGCCGCGATCCCGATGGGGGCAGTGTTTGTTCATCGCAGGGTGCATGACGCCGTGGTGCAGGGTCCGGAGAACCTGATCGAATTTTTCCATGGCTATACCTATTCCGGCCATCCAGCGGCCTGCGCGGCGGGTCTGGCCACTTTGGATATTTATGAGCGAGAGGGATTGTTTGCGCGCGCGGCCGAGCTTGCGCCGATCTGGGAAGCTGCGGTGCACAGTCTGCGCGACCGACCCCATGTAATCGACATTCGCAACTACGGTCTTATGGCGGCCATTGAGCTTTCGCCGCGTCCTGACGCCCCCGGTGCGCGAGGCTATGAGGCCTTGGTCAAGGGGCTGGAGGCTGGGCTGTTGGTCAGGGCGACGGGCGACATCATTGCCCTGTCCCCGCCGCTGATCATCTCAGAGGCAGAGATTGCCAAGTTGGTGGATATCTTGGGCGGGGTCCTTAAAGCCCTAGCCTAAGCCAGCTCAACCCCGAGGTCGGCGTCCTCGATGGGTTCGGGCTTGGTCTCCTTGAGGAATGACATGGCCACTATGCCCACGGCGGCGGCGGCCATCAGATACCAGGCGATGGCCATGGGGTTGCCGGTCTCTTTCAGCACCTTGGTGATGAAGGGTTGGGCCATGCCGCCGAACACCGTGACGCCAACGGCGTAGACAATGGCCAGGCCACTGCTGCGAACATCTTTGCGGAGGGACTCAGTCAGCGCGATCAGGGCGACGCCAACGCTGGTGGAACTGAGCGCGCTGAGCAGGCCGGTGCCAGCGATCAGGGTCACGGCATCCAGGTTGCGGACGATCAACAGGAAGACGGGATAGGTGGCCAGCAGCAGCAGGATGCGCGCGGTGATCATGACAGGTCGGCGGCCATAGCGATCGGCCAGGTAGCCACCGAGCAGGGCAAAGATGATGCCGCTGACCCCGTTGGCGACCGAGGCGCTGAACGAGGCCATGTCGCTCATATGTAGGGTCTGTTTGGCATAGGTGGTCATGTAGAGCAGCACATAGGTCGAGGTCGTGAAGCTCATGATCATCGCCAAGCCAATCAGGATCGGGCGAGCATGACTGAACGGACCGCGTGCCGTGGGATGAATAGCCGACGGCGTCTCGTGCCTGTGCAGGGTCTCCGGCAAGGTGCGGCGCAGGGCAAAGCCGAAGGGCAGAATGATCGCCCCCAGACCAAAGGCGATCCGCCAGCCGTAATCCTCGACAAACTGCGGGGTCATGAGTTGGGTCATGATCAGGCCGATGGTCGCGCCGAGCAGGGAAGCCACGGCCTGGCTGGCGCTCTGCCACGAGCCGATCAGCGCGCGGCGGTGCAGAGGTGCCGCCTCAATCAGGAAGGCGGTGGTCGGGCCGACCTCACCGCCCAGGGCAAAGCCCTGCACGAGGCGGAAGAACACCAGAAGCGCCGGTGCCCAAACCCCAATCTGCGCATAGCCGGGTGTGAGAACCAGACCCAAGACCCCCAAGCCCATCAATACAAAGCTGATCAGCATGGCTGGGCGTCGTCCGGCTCGGTCGCCGTAAGCGCCGAGGACGATGGCCCCGATGGGGCGGGCGACGAAACCCACCGCGAAGGTGAGCAGCGAGGCCATCAGTTGCGCAAACTCGCTACCGCTCGGAAAAAAGACGTGCCCAATTTGGGTGGCGAACAGGGCGTAGGTGGTGAAGTCGTAGAACTCCAACGCATTGCCCATCACTGCAGCGGTGATGTGGCGACGGGTGATCGGCGCGGTCGGCACCACCGTGTTTTCGTTGTTGGCCAAGTCTTCCCCCAAGCATACTGTTCTTCTTGTCCCGCAGTGAGACGGGGTTTCGGTGCGCGTCAAGGGCTGGCGGTGATGCTGGCCTTGTCCAAGCGACTGAGAAAGTCCGAGATTTGGTTATCTCCGCTTAGGTGGGTGACGGTCATGTCCGGATACCGCGTGTCGAGGGCCGCCTGGATTCTTGGACGCGTGACTTGGTCAAACTCCCATGTCCACTTTAGAAAGGCCAAGAAGGCAGGATTGAAGCGGTCCGGGCAGCCCGCCGCGAGATCTGATCGATCTTGACCCAAGTGGCCGAGCGTTCGCCGCAATATCCGCCATATGCGGAGCCAGACAGGCTGGTCGATCCAGAGGATTAAATCGGCTCGCGGAAATTTTAAGTCCGCTGTCTTGGTGATGTAGTTGCCGTCGCAGACCCATCGATCGGCGGCTAGGGCGGCCATCACCCGCTCTCGAAACACCGGCGTTTGCGCCTCCACCCAACCGGGCTCCCAGAAGAGGCTATCGAGGTGAACCACAGGCAAACCTAGCTTGACGCCAATTTGCCGCGCCAAGGTGGACTTTCCCGTCCCTGAGCAACCCAGAATGACGACGCGTTGCATGACGACCTCCCAGGGTCTGGTTATAGGAAGGGTCAAGTTCGGAGAACCCTATGTTGACGCGACCCCTGATCCTGATCTGTTACGACCTGCTCGCGCCGCTGCGCACGCGGCTTGAGGCAGAGGGTTACGAGGTTGCGCTCAGTTGGGAGATGACACCAGAACAGGCCGCTCGCGCCCAAGCCATTCTGCACGCCGGGGAGTATCGCCTGACCCCGGCGTTTCTCAGCGGACTGCCGCGTCTTGGCCTGATTGCCAATGTGAGTGCGGGCTATGACGGTATTGACGTGCCGTGGTGTGTGTCACGCGGCATTGGGGTGACCCATTCCGAGGGGTTGAATGCCGATGATGTGGCCGATCATGCCATGGGGCTGTTGATCGGGTCGTGGCGCAATATCGTGGCCGGAGATCGCGCCGTGCGAGAGGATCGCTGGAACAATGGTGCGCGTCTGACACCAGGACCGGGCCTCAATGGGCGCAAGCTGGGTATCATGGGCCTGGGGCATATCGGGGTCGCCGTCGCTTTGCGTGCTCAGGCCTTTGGGATGGCGGTCAGTTGGTGGGGTCCCAATCCGAAACCGGATCAACCCTGGCCCCGCGCCGATAGCCTGCTGGCTTTGGCGCAGACTTCTGACATTCTGGTGGTCGCTTGTCGGGCGGACAAATCCAATCAGGGCGCCGTTTGCACCGAGGTGATCGAAGCGGTGGGTCCTGACGGCCTGATCGTCAATGTATCCCGAGGCTCGGTCATCGACGAGGACGGGTTGATCGCGGCACTCAAGGCCGGAACTCTGGGACGTGCGGCGCTTGATGTCTTTGTGCAGGAACCGACGCCGCCGGAGCGCTGGGCAGACGTCCCGAACGTGGTGTTAACCCCTCATAGCGCGGGTGGGACTACAAACTCACTGCCCTTGATGATCGGGCAGGCCTTTGAGAATTTGCGGTGCTACTTCGCCGGGGAACCGCTGACGAGTCCGGTGGCTGAATCGGTGGTTGTTAACTTGACATAAAGACATAAAGATATCTTTATATGATCCATGAGTATCTCGGCTGATCAGGCTGTTGAAGTGTTGCGCGCGGCGGGGGAACCCTCGCGACTGCGTATCCTGGCGATCCTGGCCCACGAGGAGCTGGCGGTTCTCGAGTTGTGTCGAGTCTTAGACCAAAGCCAGCCGCGAATCTCGCGTCATTTGAAGCTGTTGGCCGAGGCCGGGCTTGTCGAGCGATTTCCTGACGGGGCCTGGGTGTTCTACCGACTTGCTGCTGACGGCGACGCCAGAGATCTCGCCCATGAGGTTTTGCGTCGAATTGACCCGGCGGATTCAGGGTTCGCAAGGGACGTCGAAAGACTTCAGGCGGTACGGGCGGAGCGGTCAAGCATTGCCGACGATTACTTCTCGCGCAATGCGGCGCGGTGGGACGAAATCAGGTCACTCTATGTCGCAGATGCCTCGGTCGAAGCCGCTATTATGCGCTCGGCGGGATCGGGACCGTTCAAGCGGCTGATTGATCTGGGCACCGGCACTGGACGCATGCTGACCTTGTTGGGTCCCTATGCCAATGGCTCGGTAGGCTTAGATCTATCACAACAGATGCTGAACATCGCGCGCGCTCACGTCGCTGAATCGGGTTTGGAACGCTGTGAGCTGCGGCATGGCGATATTAGCGCAACCCATTTACCGGGCCAGTGTGCAGATCTCGTCGTTGTACATCAGGTCCTGCATTACCTTGGCGATCCCGCAGCCGCCCTTCGGGAGGCCGGACGGTTGGTCGCCGAGGGGGGGCGACTGATCGTCGTTGATTTTGCGCCGCATGGGTTGGAGTTCCTGCGTGAGCAGCACCAGCATCGCCGCCTGGGGTTCTCTGAGTCTGAGATCGAGCGTTGGCTACATGATGCCGGTCTAGCTCGCGTTTGCGCCCTGTCGCTGCCCCCAACCCGGGTGGACGGCATAACCGTAAAGATCTGGACCGCCGAGCGGGTCCGCAGCGCCCAAAGGAATGCCGCATGAACCCGCTGAGCACTGCCCTGGGGCCTGTCGCGCGGGCCGGTGCCGGTGTGGGTCCGCGACCCCGCGTCTCCTTTGAGTTTTCGCCGCCCAAGGGGCCTAAGACTGAAGCGTCCCTTTGGGATGCGATCCGCCGCCTGGAGCCGTTGAACCCAGAGTTTGTCTCCGTAACCTATGGGGCCGGGGGCTCGACGCGAGAGCGGACCCACCGGACAGTGGTGCGTATTCTGGAAGACACCAAGCTGAAGCCGGCCGCGCACCTCACCTGCGTTGAGGCCTCTCGCGATGAGGTCGATGAGGTGATCCAAGACTATTGGAACGCCGGCATTCGTCACATTGTGGCCCTGCGCGGTGATCCGCCGGGGTCGCTGGGCGGGGCCTATGTGCCGCGCGCGGACGGCTATCAGAATGCCACGGAGCTGACGGCTGGCATCAAGGCGATTGCGCCGTTTGATGTGAGCATCGGGCTCTATCCGCAGATCCATCCCGAAAGCCCATCGGTGGATCACGATATCGAAGTCTTGAAAGCCAAGATCGACGCGGGTGCGACGCGGGCCATTACCAACTTCTTTTTCGATATCGACGGCTATTTGCGGTTCGTGGAGAAAGTCCGCAAAGCTGGCGTGACCATACCGATCCTGCCCGGGATCATGCCGGTGTCGAGCTTTGAAGGCTTGGCCAATATGTCCCAGCGGATCGGGGTGACGATTCCAGATTGGTTGGCGAACCTGTTCCAGGGATTGGATCAGGACCCAGAGACCCGCACCTTGATCGCGGCGTCCGTGGCGGCAGAAATGTGCGCACGGCTGGCCGAAGAGGGATTTTCGGACTTCCACTTCTACACGCTCAACCGCGCCGATCTGGTCTATGCGATCTGTCGGGTGCTGGGCGTGCGTGAGACGCCTGCGGAGCTAGAGACCCTATGAATAAGTTCTGGATTGGGATTGGTCTGGTCGCGGGGTTAGCGTTTGGCACCAGCGCTCCAGCGCAAGCTCCGGCCGCGTGGTCCGCGCCGACGGCACCCTTCAAGATCGCCGACAATCTCTACTATGTAGGGACTGAAGGGATATCGTCATACCTGATCACCACGCCTTCGGGTCACATCCTGATCGACGGCGCAATGCCGACGAGTGCCAAGCTTATCGAGGCCTCGATCATCAAGTTGGGGTTCAAGGTCGCAGACGTAAAGGTGTTGTTGAACACCCATGCCCACTTCGATCACACGGGCGGTTTGGCGGAACTGAAGCGCGATACCGGGGCGAAGATGGCCGCAAGCGCGGGTGACAAGCCTGCACTGGAATCTGGCACCTATCTTGGCTCTGAAGAGGTCAAGGCCTTCAATTTTGCGCCGGTGAAAGTCGACCGTGTTTTGAAGGACGGAGATACGGTGCACCTGGGCGGGGCTGTGCTAACGGCCAATGTCACGCCAGGGCATACGGCGGGCTGCACGACTTGGAGTTTCCCGGTGAAAGTGGCCGGCGTGACCCGCCAAGCCCTGGTCTATTGCAGCACCTCGGTTGCGGCCAATCGTCTGGTATCGGAGCCGCCTGGCGTCGAGGATTTCTCGTCGCCGGTGTCTTTGTCGCCGGTGTTCTTGTCGGCGTTTTTC
>JANPNB010000339.1:0-6369 GCA_031427275.1 Alphaproteobacteria bacterium
GGCCATGTGGGCCGACGGATTTGGCCTGCGGCGAACGCCTCTCATCCTGTGCGGGATCGTGATGGCGGCATCCTCAGCGCTCCTGGCACCCCAGTACGGTGTGGTCTGGTGGTTTGCGGTTTGGTTCATCGCTAGCACGGCCTATGCCTCTATCGCGCCCTTGACGGACGTTTTGGTCTTGGCGCGATCGCAACGTGATGGGTTCAATTATGGCTGGCCCAGGGGGATAGGATCTGCGGCCTTCATCGTCGGCAATCTCGCCATGGGGGCGCTGTTGGTCTGGCGATCGCCGGAAATGGTTCTGGTCTGGCTGACAATCACCGGTGTGGCCGTGGCATTGGGCGCAAGATTCTTGGTGCCACCGGACCGGGTCCACGAAGATGGAGAAACTGCGCCGGTCCGGGACAGGCTGGCCGGACTGAAGGCACTCATCATCGACCGGGACTTCATGTTGATGGTGATCTCGGCCGGACTGATCCAATCGGCGCATGCCTTCTATTACGCCTTCTCGACCTTGGCCTGGAAACAACAGGGTATAGCCGAAAACATGACCGGCTTGCTCTGGGGTATTGGGGTTTCGGCCGAGATCGCCTTCCTCTGGTTTCTGGAGCCCTGGCGGCGACGCGTTGGCGCGCGCAATCTGTTGGTGATAGGTGGCATTGCCGCCGTCGTTCGGTGGACAGCCCTGGCCTTTGCGCCGCCACTCTGGTTGCTGTTTCCGCTGCAGGCGCTTCACACATTTAGTTATGCAGCGACCTTCATGGGTGCGCTGCAGATGACCGACAAGCTGTCATCTCCGAAGACAGCCTCGGGTGCGCAGCTGATCAACTCGGCGTTGTCCGGTGGCGTTTTGAGCGGCCTGGCGACCCTGGTCTCCGGAGGACTTTTTGATCATTGGGGCTCCACGGGGTATCTGGCCATGACCGCGATGTCGCTCTTGGGGTTGCTGGGGGCGGTGCGGCTCTACGGGGTGAAACGGCTGGATGACTAAGCTCTTGCCTCTCAGAGATTGTCGGAGCCTGATGGGGTTTTGACTTTCAGGGGTTGCTCGAAATGAAAATCCGCACCGTCACGGCGCTCGCTGTCGGCCTAGCCTGGGGGCCCACCGGCGCTCTGTCACAGTCCATCCCGGCAGACCTGAAACCATCGCGCATCGCTGGCACGGGTATCACCGTGGCCGATCTGGAAAAGCAGAAGGCCTTCTACACGGATGTGTTGGGCATGAAGCTTATTCGCACCTATGCGCGCGACGGTGCCCCCTTCGAGTACATCATGGCCATTCCTTCGAGCCAGGGCGAGGGGGCTGTTCTGGCCCTGCTGAAGGGAGTTCGCGAGCCGGGCGCCACAACTTATGGCCGCCTGATCCTGATTGTGCCGGACGCCGACAAGCTGGCCACCGCCCTGACAGCGCAGGGCATACCGGCGCGCAAGGTCGCAGAAGGGGCCTATTTTTTCAGCGACCCAGAGGGCAATGCTGTCGAAGCCTTTCAACCGCCAAAAATCGTCAACCCCTGACGCCAGGACAGCCTTGCTCCTGCCGTCCTGAGGGGGACAATGGTGCAGATGCTTTTTCGCGGAGACCACAGATGCGTCGACTAGATGTTCAAGAGCCCTGGGGCCTGGATGAGATCAAGGTCATTGAGTGCCCCGATCCGTCGCCGGGGCCGGGCCAGGTTCTGGTGCGCATGAAGGCTGTGTCGTTGAACTATCGCGACCTACTGATGGTTGGCGGAATCTATGGCCGTGGATCGTCGCAGGGTGGTGGAATCACGCCTTTCTCTGATGGTTGCGGTGTAGTCGAGGCGGTTGGTGCCGGGGTCTCGCGGGTGGCGGTGGGGGATCGGGTTTCGACGTTGTTCTTCCAGAATTGGGTTTCGGGGCGGCCGGACCTAGCCAAACTTTCCAGCGCCCTGGGGTTTCCGATTCCGGGGGCAGGCGCGGAACTTCAGGTCTTCAGCCAAGAGGGTGTTTCCAAAGTTCCGGAGTTCCTGACAGATCAGGAGGTCTCGACTCTGGCCTGCGCGGCGCTGACGGCATGGCGCGGCTTATTCGAAGATGCCCGCCTGGAGCCCGGCGACACGGTCGTCCTGCAGGGCACGGGCGGGGTCTCGATCTTCGGGCTTCAATTCGCCAAAGCCGCCGGGTTGCGGACAGTTATCACCTCGTCATCGGATGAGAAGCTAGAACGGGCCAAGGCGCTGGGTGCCGATCACCTGGTCAATTACAAGACAACCCCCGATTGGTCTGGCCCGGTCCGTGCAGCTACCGGCGGTAATGGTGCCGACTTCATCATGGAGGTGGGTGGTGCCGGGACCATCCAGCAGAGCTTGAGAGCCGTTCGGATCGGTGGCCACATCGCGATTATCGGCGTTGTGGCCGGGTTGGCTGAGGGGCTCAACCCTGCATTGTTGATCGGCAATAGCGCCAAACTGCAGGGCTTGTCCGTCGGTTCTCGTGATATGTTCGAGGCGATGTGCCGCGCCATTGATCTGCACAAGATTAGGCCAGTTGTGGACAAGGTGTTCGCCTGGACTGAGGCCAAGGCGGCGTTCGAGGCCATGCGTGGCGGCGAGCACTTTGGGAAAATAGTTCTGCAGTTCTAGGTTTTCTGAAGAGTCCGAAAACCGCGAGACAAGTGACGGCCCGACGCCCATCATGTGGACATGGACCTAGACGATGATGCTTGCTACCGCGCATTCCTGATGCGAGATTCTCGGTTGGACGGACGCATATTTGCCGGCGTCCGGACCACTGGGATCTATTGCCGCCCGGTCTGTCCGGCACGTACTCCCAAGCGGGAGAACATGACCTTCCACCCCTCAGCGGCTGCGGCGCAGGCGGCAGGGTTTCGACCGTGTCTGCGGTGTCGCCCAGAGACGTCGCCGGATTTGGGATCTTGGAATGGGACGTCCAACACGGTTTCGCGCGCACTTTCGCTGATCGAGCAGGGCGCGATGGATGCGGGAGATGTTGAGGCCCTGGCCGACCGGTTAGGCGTCGGAGAACGACAGTTGCGGCGACTGTTTCGACAACATCTGGGGGCGTCGCCGGTAGCGGTGGCGCAGACCCGGCGGGTTCTGTTGGCCAAGCAACTGATCCACGAAACGCGCTTACCTATGGCAGAGGTGGCGCTGGCATCTGGTTTTGGCAGCGTTCGACGGTTCAACGAGACGTTCCAACAATTGTTCAATCGACCTCCGAGTGCCTTACGGCGGACGGGCGGTGCCGATGTCTCGGCCAGCGAGGGCGCAGCTATCCTGAGGCTGCCCTATCGCGCGCCCTATGACTGGGAGGCCATGCTGGCTTTCTTGACTTTGAGGGCTATTCCCGGGGTCGAGGTTATTTTGGGCCGTCGTTATGCACGAACCCTGGCTGTTGGCGAAGCGCGCGGCGTGGTGATGGTCGAGCCCGGTGCGGGAGATTGGCTGAAGGTCACCCTGCGGTTTCCGAAGGTTCACGCCTGGCCTGCCGTGATTGCCAAGGTTCGGCGAGTTTTTGATTTGGCCGCCGACCCTGCCTTGATCGGCGCGCATTTATCACTCGATCCGGAGCTAGCCCCGCTGGTGGCGCGGCGGCCCGGGTTGCGAGCAGCAGGGGCTTGGGACGGCTTTGAGTTGTCGGTTCGTGCCGTCCTCGGGCAGCAGATCACCGTTACCGCAGCGCGGAATTTGGCCGGTCGCTTGGCTCTAGAACACGGTGAACGACTGAATGATGACGCGGCCGCCACGATGGGTCTCACCCATCTCTTCCCGACACCCCAAGCCTTGGCGACCTTGGATGTGGAGTCCTTGCCTATGCCGCGTGCTCGGGGTCGGGCGCTGACTGGGATCGCGGCAACGGCAGTGTCTGATCCGGACCTGTTTGGGATGCGCCGCAGCCTTGAGGAGGCGGTGGCCAAACTGGTCGCTTTGCCAGGCATCGGGGAATGGACGGCACAGTATATCGCCATGCGCGCCCTTCGAGAGCCTGACGCCTTTCCGCATGCTGACATCGGATTGATGCGGGCCCTGGAGGATGAGGAGGGCAAGCGTCCGACACCCTTAGAGCTGTTGGCGCGGGCCGAGCAGTGGCGACCATGGCGCGCCTATGCGGCCTCCCACCTCTGGGCGCACGATGCGCAGAGCGATCCGACAATATCGAAGGGTACACAACATGCAGACGCCGCATGAGGCCTCGAAGCCTCTAACCCTGGTCCTGGACCGGATTGATACGCCGGTTGGCGAGGCCCTTTTGCTGATCGACGAAACCGGCGCTCTGCGCGCCTTGGATTTCAGCGACTATGAAGACCGTATGCGCACCCTGATGCGCAGGCATTACGGCACTTTGACAGCGCATGTAGGCCGGGCTCCGGACAGAATGCGCAATGCGGTAGAGCGGTATTTCTCCGGTGAGATGGACGCCTTCAAGGGGCTGGTCTGGAAGACAAACGGCACGCCATTTCAAAGGCGGGTTTGGACGGCTCTGTGCGCGATCAAGCCGGGTCAGACCCAGAGTTACAAGGATTTGGCGGTTAGGGTCGGGTCGCCGAAGGGGATGCGGGCCGTGGGTTTGGCAAATGGTGCAAACCCGGTCGCTATCGTCGTGCCGTGCCACCGCGTCATTGGGGCCAATGGAAGCCTCACGGGCTATGGCGGTGGCCTGCCGAGAAAGGCTTGGTTGCTGGCCCATGAGGGCGTCGAAGTCGCTCTATCGGCAAGCTGACTGCTGGCTTCATCGCCGGTTCATGCGCCGTCGCACTAGGTTGCACGCGGGGCGACTTGGACTACGGACACTGACGATGAAAAACGCATGGATAGGACTGGCACTCTTGGGCCTGATAACCGCTAGCAGCGCGACCGCTCAAGGCTGGAAGACAAGTACACCCCGCGCGACTCTATACGAATTACCGGGTTTTCAGGGTCGCCAGATGACAGTATTGGCCTCTGGAGATAATCTCGCCACTCTGAGTTTTAATGATATCGCTCAAAGTGCACGGTTTGAGGGGCGCTGGCGGATCTGTGAGGACGCGCGGTTTCGCGGTCGGTGTCGGGATGTGGCCGGCGAGGTCGCCGATCTGGCAGAGGCGGGCATGACGCTCAAAGTGTCGTCGCTACAGGGGTATCAAGAAGGAGCCTGGGATCGCCGAGACGTCGACGGCGGCAGGCCACAGACCGGCGCGCGCAATGTGCTGTTTGCCTTCCCGAACGCTGGCGGGTTCGACCTCTCAGGCGAGAGTGGCTCTGCGGACCGATTTTGCCGGATGATGGGGTTGGGCTCTGCGGCCTATTTCGACAATGGAGAGCGCGCGCCGCGCGCCCTAGATCAAGCTGGGCGCTATGTCGGCGAGACCAGCGTGCTTCGCGACGTGCTCTGTCGAAGGTTTTGAATGACAAGTTGGGGCGCTCAAGCGCTGAATCGCCGCAGGTGTGGATGATTCAGGCATGAAGCCTTTGCGCCGACGCGTTTCATCGGTAAGCCTTTCCCCTGAGGCGCGAATTTCAAGGTGTATCGGGAGTAGACGTTGGGGTTGCGGGAGATAGGGCTCAGGCAAGGCCGCGAATGAAAATAAAGAAGCGGTATGGAGCAGCTGGCGCGCAGCCGGTGGCGATCGACGATGTCGAGCCAATGATGGTTGCCTTTAAGCGCGATGCAACCACCGATACGGAACTGTATTCGACGCAGGCATTGATGGCGGAATTTGAAGAGGAGGGGGCCTTGGATGACGGATTTCCTGACCCCGTCCAGACTTCGCAAGAGGCAGACGCGTTCCCGAGGTTGGCTGTGAGCCGCCCTGAGCCGCTCATTGTGCCTATTAAGGCCGCAAGGACGGCTAAGGCTCCATCGGGCTGGCCGATTTACTTGATCGCGCTATTTGTGTCGGCGATGTGGGCCGGTGCGCCGATTGCCTTTGCCTATGGCTATAGGCAGGCCAAGTCGCCGTTCGATTTTGATCCCTTTGTAATGCTGGTTTTGTCGGCCATGGCGATCGGGCCTGCCGCGCTCGTATGGGTAGCGGCCTATATGATCCAGCAAGGCCGCCGACTCGGCGCTGAAACGGCGCGGGCAAAGACGCTGGCAGATGAATTGATCGCGCCGACTTTGGCCGCCGGACTGCAAGCCGGTGAGATCGCCAGAACCATGCGCGAAGAGATCGCGAGTGCCGGGCAGGCTGCGCTGGAGGCGCGGGAGACCTTGCAGGGGCTTCGCGAAGCCTTGAGCGTGGAAAGTCAGCGCTTGCTCGAGGCCGCGACCCAATCTGCGCAGGCGGCTGGTGATCTAACCCGAACTCTAGCGAGTGAGCGGGTTGAGATGTCGAGCCTATCCCAAACCCTGGAGACACGGTCGGCCATCATCGCTCAGGCTATTACCGAACAGACGCGCAAAGTATCC
>JANPNB010000340.1:0-16241 GCA_031427275.1 Alphaproteobacteria bacterium
GGTGAGAAGGCATCAAGCACGTCCATTACGGCGAGGGTAAGATCGACTTCGCCTTCCGGCGCGATGTGCTCGTTCAGCTCGATGCGACTAAGCGACAAGAGGTCATCGATCAGGCGGCTCATGCGCTCGGCCTGGGCCTGCATGATCGCTAGAAACTTCTCGCGGGCCCCCTCATCTTCCTTGGCGTGACCCCGCAGGGTTTCGATGAAGCCAAGCAGCGACGCCAGCGGGGTCCTCAGTTCATGACTGGCATTGGCCAAAAAGTCGGCGCGCGTGCGTTCGGCCCGGCGAACATCGGTCTCATCGCGCAGGGCAAGCACGGCCAGTCGCCCGCCATCTCGACCCGCGCCCAGGGGTTTTGCGATGGCCCGCAACACGCGATCCTGAGCCCCGCCGATCTCATAGAGCGTCTCGGAGGCAATATTGCCAAAGAGGGCCTCATCGACCGCCTCCAGCACCTGGGGATCGCGAACGCTGGTGACGAGCAATCCGGTAGCTTGCTGAATCCTCAGCAATTCGCGGGCAGCGGTGTTGACGAAGATGAACCTGCGGCCGGTGAGATCTGCAGGATCGTCGCCGGCGATCACAAGGACCGGATCTGGCAAGGCGTCGAGGATAAGCTCATAAGGCGGCGCGCCATGCTGGGTTTCCGCGTTGCCGGTGTCGTTGGGACCTAGATCAGTTTGCGCGCGCCCGGCCGACCACCAGCCCAGGCATGCCCCTGCTGCAAGCACAAGGATGATGCCAGCGACTGCCGCTTGAGGTGCCAGTTGGGCAAAGACCGTCAGCCCAAGAATGACCAAGACGCCGCAACCGGCGGTGCTAAGCGCAGCGACAATCGCGGCATCTCGGTGGTGGCGTTCGGCCAATGCGAATCTCCGAAGCGATCCCTATGATTGAACAAGGCACGTGTGACGTTTGGATGACCAATGCCAGCGCAACGCAATACCAGAGGGATATGGCTGTTGGCACCTGGGGCTGAGGTCATTAGATAGCAGAGCGAACAGTTCAGGACCTTTCAATGCCCCTAGCGCGATTTACTCCGGCCGAAGCGGCTCTTTCGGCGGGACGGCGCGACGAAGGTATCGCTCTGACGGCCGAGCAGTTGGAGCTCGATCCCAAGGCACCGCTCGGCGTCTATCGCAACTTCTCGGCCTTGCTTATTCGGGGCCAACGCTATGAGGAGGGGGAACGCTGGGCGCGCCAGGGGACGCAGATTTACCCCAAGGATTTTGACCTGTGGAACAATCTGGGCGTCGCGCTGCGGCGCTTAAAGCGCTTCGATGAGGCGATCACGGCGCTGAATCAATGCCAGAAACTCAACCCAAAAAACATCGCGCCGCAGATTAACAAGGGCAATATCTACAATGATATGAAAGACGGGCCCAATGCGATTGCGGTCTGGACCAAGCTCGTCAGGGTAACACCCTCCAACGCGGAGTATCAGCGCGGCCTGGGGCGTGGCTATTGGCACATTCGGGACCTGGAAAAGGCCGAGATGCGCTTGCGTCTAGCGGTGCGCTTACGGCCTGATTTTCCTGATGCCTGGCTCGATCTGGTCTCAGTGATTGCCGAGCGCGGCGAGGCCGCTGACGCTCTGAGTGTGTTCGACGCTGCCTTCGCGGCCATGCCGAGCAACCAAAAGATCCGCGAGTCCAAGGCCTCCATCCTGCGGCGGGCCGGGCGAACCCATGAGACGGAGGTCTTTCTGACGTCTCTCTTGCCGCAATTTGGCGATGTGGGGTGGCTGCACTTTCAGATCGGGACAACCATTGCAGAAGGTGACCGCCGCCGGGCCCACATCCACTTGGAAAAGGCCATCGAGCTGGAGCCTGACAATGGTGAGTACCGGATGGCTTTGGCCGAGAGTCTCAGCCGCACGCGCAACGACCGAGAAGCGCAGATGGTCGAACAGGCCTATGAGGTGCTGCAAGGCGCTATGGACAAGGTCGAACTGAACCCGTCCCACCTCAAGGTCGCCTCGGAAATCTATACGCGCTTGGCCGACTATGATGCCGCTGACGCGCTGTCGAGCTTTGCCGAGATGGGGCGCGGCTATGCCCAGAGCGGAAAACATACCGCCTTATTGGCCCACCTGGGCCGGGTGAAGACGCCCGAAGATCGGCTTGAGATCATGGAGCATCATCGCATTTGGGGCGATGAGATCCTGGCGCGCGTCAAGGCACGGCCCCTGCGCTATCCCCAGCCGCGCGTTCCGGACGGCAAGATCAGGCTGGGCTTTATGTCGTCAGACCTGCGGGCGCACCCGGTGGCCTATTTCGCCCTGCCGCTGTTTGAGCATTACGACCGGTCCCGGTTCGAGATCTATTGCTACTCTTATTATCTGCACGCCGCCGACGCCCTCCAGACCAAGATTACCGAGATGGTCGACCACTTCCGCTGGGAAAAGGAAACTACCGATGCGGCCGCGGCGCAGATGATTGCCGATGATCAGCTGGACATGCTGATCGAACTGGGCGGCTCGACACACATGAACAAGATCGCCGTCATGGCCTTCAAGCCCGCCAAACTTCAAGCCAGTTGGCTGGGCTATCCGCACTCTGCGGGGCTATCGAATATCGACCACTTCATCCTGGACCCTTATGTGGTACCGCCCCGTCGGGAGCTGGTGATGGAGGAACCCCTGTTGATGCCCAGGAGCTGGATCGCCATGGGCGAGCTGGCCTTTCCGCAACGGCCAATCAACCCGGTGATCCCGGAAACCCGCAACGGGTTTCTGACCTTCGGCACAGCAAATAATCCCTACAAATATTCCAAGGCCATGGTGCAGACCTGGGCGCGCGTCACCGCCGCCGTGCCGGACGCGCACTTCATGTTCGTGCGGCCCGAGAGCGGCGCGCCAACCTTCCGCAAACACATTGAGGCGATCTTTGCCGCAGAAGGTGTCAGCGCCGATCGCATCCGGTTTGAGGATGTGCGTGGGGCCCACATGCCCTTCTATAACGACATCGATATCTCGCTCGATACATTTCCGCAGACCGGGGGCACCACGACCTGCGAGGCGTTGTTCATGGGAGTACCGGTGATCAGTCTGGTGGGGGATGCTGTGTTTGAGCGGCTAAGCTATTCGATCCTGACCAATGCCGGTCTGGGCGACCTTTGCGCCTTTAGCCAAGACGAGTTCCTTAGCATAGCCCTGAAACTGGTCGGCGACCCTGTGCGGCGACAGACCCTGAGAACCGAGCTGCGTGGCATGCTAAAGGCCAGCCCGCTGGGCCAGACAAAGCAGTTCGCGATGGACTTCTACAAGATGATCGAAGGGGCCGTGGCGGCCAATGAATTGGTGACTGCCTAAAAATGTCTGGAATTTCCGGGGTTCAACGACCTTGCGCCGCGCATTGCAACGGTCCCCCATCCGCCGTACCTCAGAGCGTGTACCCCACCGACGAAAGTGTTTGAGGCGTCGCGATGAGTTCTGAGACACCCCTGATCGTCGGCATCGGCGGCACAACCCGGGAGGGTTCGTCCACTGAGAAGGCCCTTGTCGTGGCCCTGGCAGCGGCGGAGGCGGGCGGCGCGCGGACGGTCCTGCTGGGCGGGGCATTCCTGGCCACTCTGCCGATCTACGATCCAGGCCCGGCAGGTCCTACCGCCGAACAGCAGGCCCTGGCCGACGCCGTGCGTGCAGCCGATGGGATAATCATCGCCACGCCCGGCTATCACGGCTCGCTTTCTGGCGTGGTCAAAAACGCGCTCGATACCCTGGAGCTGCTCAATCAAGACCAGCGTCCCTATTTCACCGACCGGGCCGTGGGTATAATTGTGACCGCCAGTGGGTGGCAAGCGGGCGGTACCACATTGACGGCAGTCAGATCGATCATACATGCCATGAGGGGTTGGCCGACACCGTTCGGTGCTGCCTTGAACGCGACCTCAGGGTCGTTCGAATCCGACGGGTCACCCAAGGACCCAAGGGATGCCTGGCAGCTCACCACGGTGGGCGAGCAGGTTCTGGAGTTTGCCAAGATGAGGTCAAGTCGATGAAACGCCCCTATCTGGTTACAGAGTCAAAGGACGACGGCGGCAACCCCACCGCGTCCCACGAAAGCGCCATTTCACCCATTGAGGACATTATCGAGGACGCCCGCAATGGCCGCCCCTATATCCTAGTGGATGCCGAGGACCGCGAGAACGAGGGTGACGTGATCATCCCGGCCCAGTTCGCCACGCCAGACCAGATCAACTTCATGGCCCGCCACGCGCGCGGCCTCATCTGTCTAAGCATTACTGCTGAGCGCGCGCGCCAGATGCGGCTGCCACCCATGGCCGCCGAAAACCGCGAGGGTATGGGCACGGCCTTCACGGTCTCCATTGAGGCGGCCGAGGGCGTCACCACCGGCATCTCAGCCCATGACCGGGCCCATACGGTGGCCGTAGCCGTCGATCCCACCAAGGGCCCTGACGATATCGTCTCGCCGGGCCACGTCTTCCCGCTGGTCGCCCGGGACGGCGGCGTGCTGGTCCGGGCGGGCCATACCGAGGCCGCCGTCGATATCTCCCGCTTGGCCGGCCTAAATCCCGCAGGCGTGATCTGCGAGATCATGAAGGACGACGGCACCATGGCCCGCCTGCCCGATCTCATCGGGTTTGCCCAGTTACACGGCCTGAAGATCGGCACCATCTCCGACTTGATCGCCTATCGCCGTCGAACGGAGCGTCAGGTGGAGCGGGTGCTGGAAACCCCCTTCGACTCAGCCTTCGGTGGCCGCTTCCGGATGGTGATCTATCGCAACATCATCGACAAAACCGAGCATGTGGTGCTGACCAAGGGCAAGATCGAGGCCGAGAAGACCACTCTGGTCAGGATGCACCGAGTCGATCTGGCCGCCGATATGCTGGGCGCCACCGAGCAACGCCGCGACTATGTGCCCAAGGCCTTGCAGGCTTTGTCCAAGTATGACGGGGCCGGGGTGGCGGTGTTCATCCGCGACTCTAATCCAGCCTGGTTGTCAGAACGCTACGGTGCCGAAGCCGATGTTGACCATGGTGCCAATGTGCTGCGCGACTATGGGGTGGGGGCTCAGATACTCATCGATCTGGGCGTCCGCGACATGACGCTGCTTAGCAATTCCGCCACGGTTTTGCCGGGCTCAGCGGGCTACGGGCTGAAGATCGTCGGGCGGATTGGCTTTGACTGAAGCTAGAGCATGTTCCGATAAGTGGGAACCGGTTACCGGATCCAAACATGCTCTACCTCTTTGAGTTAGAGCCCAGTTTCTCCCCTCAGACGTAACCGTCTGAAGGGAACGGGCTCTCGGGAGCCTTAGGTCTTAGTCTTGCGACCAAACGGCTTGCGCTTGAACTCTTTCTTTTCGCCCTTGGCCTTGGCGGTGATCTCTTTGAGCTTCACCGCTTGCAGCATCGAGAACGGTGCGCCGGGTCCGCCTTTTTCAGGGTCGGCAAAGGCGCGGCCATAGGTCTTGACCCGCTCGGTCACCGAGTCGAGGAATTCGCCTTCCCATTCCGATAGCTCAACCCCGGTGCGGTCGGCCTGGCGGCGGGCACGTTTCAGGGCATTGAGGGCGGCGCGCTTGGCCGCCTCTCTCTGGTCTGGAGGGCGGGACTTCAAATCTCTCCCATGGCGGCGAGATAGAGGTCTAAGATCGCCTCTTCCTCTAGCCGCTTGGCCCGGTCCTGCTTGCGGATGCGAACCACCTTGCGCAGGATCTTGACGTCAAAGCCGTTGCCCTTGGCCTCAAGGAACACTTCCTTGATCTGCTCGGCAATCTCAGATTTTTCCTGCTCCAGGCGTTCAATACGCTCAATAATGCTCTTCAGTTGGCCCTGGGCCGCCTGGTTCAAGATATCGGAGTGGGCGGCGTCGTCAGCCATGGGGAGAGGCTCTCACAATTTTGGGGTGGCGGAAAGGTGGCGACCCTAACGAGGCGCATGCAGCCTGTCACGGAGTCTTGCAGACACGCGAAGACACACGCCGACGCAAGGCCAGTCTAGGTGTGACTACGAAATAGGAGTCGAGCTGGGAGCACCGCACGGGTGCCGCCAAGATTAGCCCTGCTTGGCTTTGAAGCGCGGGTTGGTCTTGTTTATGATATAGACCACACCCTTACGGCGCACGAGCTTGCAGTCGCGGTGGCGGGTCTTGAGCGACTTGAGCGAGCTTCTGACTTTCATGACCGTATCTTCTTTGGGCGCGGGACGTCGGCGTCCGGGGTTATCTACGAGAACGGGCGCGTATAGGGGGATCGGGTTTGGGAGTCAACGTGGCGCAAGGCGTTTCGACTCCTGACGGCCTTTTGATTGAACCGAACCCCAGCTAAGATCAGGCCATGGATCGCCGCACACTGCTTACCCTGCTCTTGGCCGGATGCGCCGATCCTGCCGCCAAGCCGACGACCGCCACTTTGCTGGGCGGCCCGGCCGCGAGCCCGGCGGCTTTACCATCACTCGCCCCCTCCGGCGATGCCAGTTTCGATGTCTGGCTCTCGGGCTTCTATGACCGTGCCGTTCAGGCAGGCCTTCCACCAGCGCTTCTTGATCGTGAGTTAGCGGGCCTTACGCCCGATCCTCGAGTCACCGGGCTAGACACGCGCCAGCCCGAATTCGCCAAGCCGTTCAGTGACTATATCAAGGGCGTGGTCAGCGAGGACCGCGTTGCCATTGGTCAGCGCAAGCGCGCGCAGCTTGCGGCACAATTGTCGCCGGTTGAACGGACCTATGGCGTGGCTTCTGATGTGCTCTTAGGCATCTGGGCCATGGAGACGGGCTTCGGATCGATCCTGGGTAATTTCGATGTGATCCGTTCGATGGCGTCCCTGGCGGCCCAGGGCCGACGGCGGCAGTTTGCCGAAGATCAGCTTATCGCGGCGCTGACCGTCATCAAGACCGGCGAGTTTCCGCGCTCCCGTCTGGTCGGCTCCTGGGCCGGGGCCATGGGTCAGACCCAATTCATTCCCACCAGCTTCCTCTCTACCGCCGTGGACGGCGACGGCGACGGTAAGCGCGATGTCTGGGGCTCCAGCGCCGATGCCTTGGCCTCAGCGGCCAATCTGCTGGCCAAGGGCGGTTGGGTGCGCGGCCAGGGCTGGGCGCGGGAAGTCAGCATTCCCGAGGGGTTCGATTACAGCGTCACCGAGGGCCCTCGTGAGGTTCCCAGCTGGTGGGCTGACCGAGGCGTTCGAACCGCTGACGGCGGGTCCTGGCGGGCCGTGGATGCTGACGCCAAGTCGATGTTGATCACGCCCACGGGCTCGTCGGGTCCGGCCTTCCTGCTCAGCCCAAATCACTTTGTGATCCGCCAGTATAACAACGCAACCACCTACGCTCTGGCGGTGGGCCTGCTGGCCGACCGGTTCGCCGGACGCGGGTCATTGGTCAAGCCTTGGCCCTTGGAGACAGCCTTATCGCTCTCCGACCGGACCACCGCTCAGAAGGCCCTGACCACGCTCGGCTTCGATGCGGGTCAGCCGGATGGGGTGGTGGGCATCAATACCCGTGCGGCCCTGCGGAGCTGGCAAAAGGCTCGGGGGCTGGTGGCCGATGGCTATCTGTCCACGACGATGGTCGGTTTGCTGAGAACCGAGGCTCCCTAAAGCATGTTCCGATAAGTGGGAACCGGTTATCGGAGCTAAACATGCTCAAACTCTTTGAATTAGAGCCCAGTTTCTCCCTTTAGACGATTCCGTCTAAAGGGAACGGGCTCTAGCCCTCGTCGTTGCGCTCAATGGTCGATAGCGCCGAGTCCTGTTGGGTCGCCACCCGGGGGTCTGAACTGGCCAGTTGCGGGTCACGAAAGGCGTAGATCAACATAGCCAACAACAGAACCACATTGATCAGGAACGGCGCTGAGGCGACCTTCTGATAAAGCCAGACAAAGGCCGGGGCCAGGATCACATTGACCCCGTTGACGGCGGCAATGGCCCCGGCGGCCCGGGCTTGCTCACCCAGTCCCACAGCGAGCGACGAACCCGCCGTAAAGCCCGGCCTGGCCAATCCGAATCCCAGGCTAGAGACCGCATAGCCCGCCACGACCGTCCAATAGTCCGGCGAGAAAGCCACCAACAGGTTTCCGGCGGCGGCCACTGCCACGCCCCAGCGCATCAACTGGCGTGGGGTCATTTCGAACATGCGGATAATGCCCCATTGAGCGAGCAGGCCAGCAACGGCACCAAACATCATCGCCACGGCGATGAAGCCCTGGGCCTGGGCCGGAGACATCTTCAGCTTGTCGATTATGAGGAAGCCCAGGGTCTGGCCCTGGGCGGTCTGGCTGACGGCAACGATGAAGCCGTAGATCAGGAAAGGCGTGATCCGGGGATCGCGCCACATGGGTTTGTCTTTCACCCCATCGGTGCGCTTAACTGGCGGGGTCCAAGCTGGGCGATACTCGCTCTCAGGCAACTTTTTCCACACGACCACCAGCATGATCCCGGCGATGAGCGAGAAGCCCAGCATCGGGCCCGCCAAGCCCACCCCTGGCAACACGAAGAGCGGGGCGATAAACGGCCCAATAACGGTTCCCAAACCAAAGGCACCAGCCAGGCTCGACATGGACTGGGTGCGTTGCTCAACGGGCGTGTGTTCTGCCAAATAGGCCTGGGTCGCTGGGTTTGACGCGGCTCCGAAAAGGCCAAACAAGGCCCGTGCCAACAAGAACAGGACAAATATCGTGATCGGCGTGGCCATGTGCCGCAGCCCCGCGCCGACCACGACGGCGCAGACGGACATAGAGACCATAAACCCGGCCAAACCCACCAACATCAGCGGCTTGCGCCCATAGCGATCCGAGGCCCTGGCCCAAAACGGCGACGAGAAGGCCCAGAGCAAGGCTGAGAGGGAAAACACCGCCACAACCATCGGATCTGAAATGCCGATCGAGCGACCAATCGCCGGAAGCACGGAAATCATCCCGGTATTGCCCATGGCGGTGGCCAGTGAAACGCCGAAGATGATGGCAAAGGTCTGTTTGGGTAAACCCTTGGGTTCCGATGCGCTGGTGGACATCGGCTTGTGTTAGCGACCTTGAGACCCGGCGGAAACCCTTAATGCTTACCTGCCATTAAGCATTAACGCCGATGTTCGGCGAAGATTCCATCGGGGCCGCACGGCATATGTTTCAGATCATCGGAATTGTGCTGCTGTTTGGCTTGGTGTTCGGCAGCTACATCATCTCTGGCGGCAATATGGCGGTGATCCTTCATGCCACGCCCCACGAAATGATGGCTATCGGTGGCGCGGGTATTGCCAGTTTTCTGATCAGCAATTCCATGACCGTGGTTAAGGGCTGTGGCTCTGGCATGGCCAAGGTCTTTTCAGGTCCCAAGTGGAAGGCGACCGACTATCGTGACCTACTCTCTCTGCTGTTCCTGTTGACCAAGACGATGAAGTCCAAGGGGGTCATCGCCCTCGAGAGCCACATTGAGAACCCCAAAGAATCCTCGATCTTCTCGCGGTTTCCCAAAATCTTGAAAGATCACTTCGCTGTCGATTTCATCTGCGACACCCTGCGGATGATGACCATGAACCTCGAAGACCCTCATCAGGTCGAGGATGCCATGGAGAAGCAGCTGGAAAAGCATCATCACGAAGCCCTAGCCCCCGCTCATGCGATCCAGACCTTGGCTGACGCCCTACCGGCGCTCGGCATCGTGGCCGCCGTGTTGGGCGTTATCAAGACCATGGGTGCCATCACCGAGCCGCCAGAAGTCTTGGGCGAAATGATTGGTGGCGCGCTGGTCGGAACCTTCTTGGGCGTATTTTTGGCCTATGGTCTGGTGGCCCCCTTCGCGACCCGCTTGACCCAGGTCGTCGATGAAGATGGGGCCTTCTACCGGATCATCCAGGCCGTGCTCGTCGCTCACCTACATGGCAATGCTGCACAGATTTCCGTGGAAATCGGCCGCGGCAATGTGCCCTCGGGTGCACAACCCAGCTTCTTGGAATTGGAAGAAGCGCTCTCAGCGATCCCAGCGGAAGGCTAACTGCGGTCTAGCGGGCGGAGCCGGTTGACATGCCCCATCTTGCGGCCGGGCTTAGCCTCACGCTTTCCGTAAAGATGTAGGCGCGCCTCGGGTTCAGAGGCCAGCTTTTTCCAGGTCAGAACCTCATCGCCCAATAGGTTTAACATCTCGACATGCACCAAGGCATGGGTCGGACCCAAAGGCCATCCCGCGACGGCGCGTATGTGTTGCTCAAACTGATCAACTTCACATCCGTCCATGGTCCAATGGCCGGTATTGTGAACCCGCGGCGCGATCTCATTGACCAGCAGTCGGCCGTCAGCGAGTTCGAACAGCTCGATACCGATCACGCCGACATAGTCCAGTCCCGCCAGGACCTGAGCTGCGATCCGCTCGGCCTGAGCAGACACTTGCTCGGAAGCTTCAGCCGGGGCAACAGAGCGGCGCAGAACACCGCTTTCGTGGTGGTTCTCGGCCAGAGGATAGACTGCAATTTCGCCGTCTCGGCCCCTTGCGGCAATCACTGACAATTCCCGCACGAAATCGGCAGGGGCCTCTAGGATGACTGGCTTGCCACCCAAGGCCTTGAAAATGCGCGCGGCCTCAGTGACGTGCTCGACCCATTTTTGACCCTTGCCATCATAGCCATCGCGGCGGGTCTTCATCAGGGCGGGAGCACCAAGACTGGCGACCGCGTCCGTTGCGGTTTTCGCCGTCTGAGCATGCGCAAACGCAACGGTGTGAACACCTGCCTCATTTAGAAATGTCTTTTCGTCGATCCGGTCCTGGGCGACCGCGAGCGCGCGCGCATTGGGCGCAACGGGGACCCCAAGCGCCTCAAGCTGGGCGAGAGCCGCCGCCGGGACGTTCTCAAACTCAAAGGTGACGACGTCCGCAAGCTTTGCCAGTTGGGTCAGCGCGACGGGATCGTCGTACGGAGCCACGATCACATGGGTTGCCACCCGTGCGGCGGGCGCATCTTGCTCTGGCTCCAGCACGGCCACATCAAACCCTAAGCGGCTCGCAGCCTGGGCCAGCATCCGGCCAAGCTGGCCGCCACCAATGACGCCTATGGTCGAACCGGGAGCAAGCGGGAACATGATCTGACTTAAGCGTCTTCGACGGCTTCCGCCACACTGGCGGCGAGGTTTTCGCTGTAGGCGGTGAGTCGCTCGGCCAGATCAGGGTCGGCCAAGGCGAGGATTCTTGCGGCAAGTAGTCCCGCATTCTTCGCACCCGCCTCACCGATCGCTAAGGTCGCGACCGGGATGCCGGCCGGCATCTGGACAATGGACAGCAGGCTATCCATGCCCTTCAGCGCCTTTGACTCAACCGGCACACCGAGCACAGGCAAGTCCGTCATCGAGGCTGTCATGCCCGGCAAGTGTGCCGCACCGCCAGCCCCGGCGATAATCACCTTGAAGCCCGCCGCCTTGGCACCCTTGGCAAAGGCAAACATCCGATCGGGCGTGCGGTGGGCCGATACCACCTTGGCCTCCCAGGTCACGCCCAGGGCGGTCAAATTGTCAGCAGCGCCCTTCATCGTGGGCCAGTCAGAGCGGCTGCCCATGATGATCGCGACAGATGCGCGGTGCGCGCTCATAAGGTCAGCCCCTTCCGGAAAGGTGCGGAGTATAGGCACGCGCTTTGCGTGAGCAACCAAGGACGGCTAGATTCTCTTTGTGGCGAGTCACTCGCTGATTCTGGATAGGGCCCATGAAGGTTTCAGGCGCACGCAACGAGCCCTTTTCGGCGATAAGGAAGCGCGCCCTGGCGCAGGCGGGAGCCTACGCAACGGCAGCCGCGCCGACGCCAACCGATAAGACGGCTTTCTTGGGTTTATCCGAAGCTGATCTCACGCCTGCGGTGCAGGGCGCAGTCAAGACACTGCTCACCGAGATCGATGACCTTCGCGGGGAGGTCGCGCGCCTGAAGGTGAAGCTGACCGAGGCCGAGGAGCTCGCTGATCGCGATCCTTTGACGCCTGTCCTGAACCGTCGAGCCTTTGTGCGCGAGCTTGGCCGCATCCAGACCTTCGCGCAGCGTTATGGCTCACCAGCCAGCTTAGTCTATTTCGATCTCGACGGCTTCAAGCGGGTCAATGACCGGTTCGGTCATGCGGCGGGTGATGCGGCGCTGCAAGCAGTGGCACAGCGCTTGGCGGGCAGCATTCGCGATAGTGATATCGTCGGCCGCATGGGCGGTGATGAATTTGCAGTGATCCTCGTCCAAGCCGATGAGCAGACAGCTCAGGCAAAGGCGGCGACTTTGGCAAAAGGCATTGAAGATAGCCCGATCCGGTTTGGCGACTGGTCGGCCCCGCTGCACATCTCGTTCGGCGTTCAGGAAATCAACGCCGACACGGACCCTGAGGTCTTAGTGGCGCAGGCCGATGCCGCGATGTTCGCCAATAAACGCGAACGCCGATCTGCTAGCTAAGCGATGATATCGGGCGTCAGCTGATCCTTCAGCCGTTCGATTTCGTCTTTCAGAGCCAGCTTTTTGCGCTTCAGCCGTCCGATGACCATCAGATCGGGCACCGGCGATGAGGTCAGGGCCTGAACCGCAGCATCCAGGTCGGCATGCTCTTGTTGGGCTACTGCCAACCGCGCCTTGCTGATCGCAATTTCAGGATCTTCGACTTCGTGATCGTTCATACGCACGCCCCATAACCCAAATGATGCGCATGTGTGGTGACGGCGTAAAGACGCTCAATCCATGGCATCGGCCAAGCCCTGCAAAGCATTATCGGCATTGTGGACACCCCAGGCCTTGGCTGCCGCTCGCAAGCACGCCAGAAGAGTATGATGCTCGCTGACTGGGGATGTCAGGTGTTCCAAGCTCTCCATAAGCAGGCGCTCAGCATCCAGCTCCATTGATTTGACCTGATTTCGCAGGGCCTCGCGCGCCAGATCATCCATGCTGGGCAAGGTAGTTTTAAGCCAACGTCGGACGCCTCGCGTCGGGATCAGAACCGAAGTCTCCCAGGATTTTGCGAGTGAAGCGCCTGTTGCAAGGCTCTGAGAATCGGCTCTCTTGGCCCACACCGCCCACAACAGAAACGCTGTGCTCAAGCCATATTCATCCTGCAGCGTCAGGCAAGCCTGCGGCACCCCAGGTCGTTCGTAGACCGCCAGTGTCCAAGCCCAGAGTCTCAACCGGGGTCACCCATCACCGGGCCAATATGCTCTCCCCAGCGCTTGACCGAACTCCAGGACAAACCAAACAGATCTAGAGCTCGGCCGACCGACTGATCGACCATCTCTTCAATCGATTGAGGGTTTGCGTAGAAGGCTGGAAGTGGGGGGGCGATGACCGCGCCCATTTCCGCCAGACGGACCATGGTGCGCAAGTGTCCCAAATGTAGGGGTGTTTCACGCACCATAAGCACCAAGTCCCGACGCTCCTTAAGGGTCACGTCGGCTGCGCGGGTCAGGAGGGACGCCGTCACGCCCGTCGCGATTTCGCTCATCGTTCGCACCGAGCAGGGCGCAACGATCATGCCTAGGGTTTGGAACGACCCCGACGCAATGGCAGCGCCGACATCCCCGACCTTATAGGTTACATCGGCTCTGGCCTGGACCTCTGCCACGGACAATGAGGTCTCTTGGGCAATGGTTAAGGCTGCTGCGCGGGACAGGACTAGATGAGTTTCAACCCCCATCTCCCGACAAGCGTCTAGCACCCGCAGGCCGTAGGTGGCACCGCTTGCGCCTGATATCCCCACGACCAAACGAGAAGGCACAGTCTTGGTCACGCGGCCGCGTCCTCTTCTAATTGCCTCAAATGAGCACGGTTTTGGTCTGAGCAAGCAGATGTGATCTGACAGTTCAGACAAGCGGGTGTTCACTCATAATGTTCTTAGCCTGGAAGGAGACGCTCAACCATGGCCATTGAAGCTCGCATCCGCGAACTGGGATCCCGCCACCAGAATCTCGACAAAGCCATCCATGACGAACTGTCTCGCCCAGCGGCAGATGCCAGTAAGCTGCAAGACCTCAAGCGACGAAAACTTCGTTTGAAGGAAGAGATGGAGGCGTTGCGAGCCCATCCCCACTAAGCGCCGACGGTCGCCCTTAGCGCTCTACAGTGTTGGCGCGGCGAGGCTTTGAAGTCTCCCGCGCCAAGCCGTCCTAGTCTTCAGCCTCGACGAGGTTCGCCTGTGAAGCGGACTCAAGCGTTGGGCCGTCCGGCGCAGTAATGCCTCTTTTCGCGTCATCCTTTGCCCGCTTGTCAGCGGCTTTCCGCACCAAAGCATCCAGCTCCATCTGCGTGGAAAGACCGAGTGTCACCGGATCGACGGGTTTGATATTGGCCGAATTCCAGTGCGTCCGGTTACGGACCTGATCAATGGTCGCTTTGGTCGTGCCGAGCAGGCGAGAAAGCTGAGCATCCGTCACTTCGGGGTGGTTTTTAATGAACCAGGCGATCGCGTCGGGGCGATCTTGGCGGCGCGAGACTGGGGTATAGCGAGGAGCCTTCTTAGTCGGCTTCAAGAGCTCGGCATGGCGGCTTTTTTGCGCCTTCATCATGTACTTGGCATTGGCCTGGGCTGAGTCCAACTCTTCGCGATTGAGCTGACCATTGGCAATTGGGTCGGCACCGCGGATGTCTCGCGCCACCTCGCCGTCGGCGATTCCCTTCACTTCTAAGGGGTGCAGGCCGCAGAAATCGGCGATCTGATCGAAGGTCAGAGAGGTGTTGTCGACCAACCACACGGCGGTCGCCTTCGGCATCAGAATATCAGTCATAACCACGTTCCCAAAATGACGGCGCCCGACCTTGCGGCCGGGCGATGCGTAGAGCAGTGCCTCTATAGGCGGTTTCTATGCACAAGAAAACGACATTCGACGGCCGATCTGGCGTGACCAAGCTATTCGTCGCATGGTGAGCGATAATAAGGGAGCCACGCCATGTCCAACCGTCAAATCGTCTTGCGCGAATTGCCCACCGGCCAGTTGGCTGCGCATCACTTCACCATGGCCGAGACTTCCGTGCCGACCCCAGCTGAAGGCGAGGTGCTGTTACGCACGCGCTATATCTCCCTTGATGCGGCCAACAGAGCTTGGATGCAGGGCGCGACCTATCGCGCGGCGCTGGCAGCTGGCGATGTGATGGCAGGAGGCGCCTTGGCGGAGGTCGTTTCCTCTCGTGTCTCGGGCCTGGTGGCTGGGGACTTGGTGTTCACCGACACGGGCTGGCAGGACTATGCGGTCGTGCCCGGCAAGCGCTTGACCAAACTGGCCGACTTAAAGCCGCTTACCCATCTGCTCAGCGTCTACGGCGTGGCGGGCCTGACCGCCTATCACGGACTGATTGAGTGTGGTCGTCCCAAGGCTGGCGAAACCGTGGTGGTGTCGGCGGCGGCGGGTTCAGTGGGCTCCCTGGTCGGCCAGATCGCCAAAATCCTCGGCTGCAAAGTGGTGGGTGTGGCTGGTGGTGCGGAGAAGTGCGCCTGGCTGGTGGCTGAACTCGGGTTTGACGCGGCGGTGGACTACAAGGCTGGCGGCGTGCGCAGGGCTTTGCGCGAAGCCTGTCCCAACGGGATCGACGTCTATTTCGACAATACCGGCGGCGACATCTTCGAGGCTTGCCTTTTTAACATGAACAATCACGGCCGCATCGCCTGTTGCGGGGCCGTCTCGCAATATGACGGCGCGGCTCCGCCCCATGGCCCGCGCGGCATTCCGGGGTTGATCGTCACCAAGCGGTTGGCGGTGACCGGCTTCATCGTCTCGGATTTTCACGCCAAGGACCCCAAGGCTTTGGCCGACTTGCAGGCATGGGTCGCCGACGGTCGTCTCAAGGTCCAAGAGGACGTGATCGAGGGCCTGGAGAACACACCTTCGGCGCTCGTTGGACTCTTGGCCGGTGAGAACCGGGGCAAGCGCATGGTCAAGGTATCCTAAGATACCTTGATTGGAGCCGCGCCTGCATCCGAGCCGCCGCGCGTTTGCCTTGGCGGATCAGGTCCTTAATCCGTTCGTCACGCGACTTGGGTCGCAAGATCGTCAGTTTCATCATTGGCCCCTTTCACCAAATCTTCCAGGCCCTGTTCTCGGACCTTGCGATAGAGGGTGGAGCGGCCAATGCCGAGGCGTCTGGCAACTTCGCTCATGTGACCGGCATAGATTTCGATGGCCAGTTGGATCAGATCGCGCTCGATCTCCTCCAGGGTCCGCAAATGGCCTCGACCATCCAGAATTCGCACCGGCGCATCCTTTGGCATCTCAGAAATAAGCTCAGCTGCGGTTGGCAAGATCGGCATTTTCGGCATCGAGAGTTCGGGCGGCGGGGCCTTGA
>JANPNB010000341.1:0-1519 GCA_031427275.1 Alphaproteobacteria bacterium
AATCGAGACTGAACCCATTGCAGGCGCGGCTGAGATTGGGTTCTCAGATCGGCACGACTTGGCGCTCGATCGCCTTGCGGGACATTCATTGGTGCAGGTCGACATTGACGTGAAACTTCCATGGATAATCGAGGGCTTCGAAAGCGACTGAAGGAACTCTAAGACGCAGAACAAGTCGTGGCTACCAACAGGCTGCCCGCCGCGAGTCGAAAGAATCATGACAATTCAACCATCAACCTCGAAATCGGAGTGCGCTCTCAGGCAGCCTGGGGCAGCACTCTGACGTTAGGCCGCTTCACACCACGCACACCATGCAATCCAAAGCCGCCACCATTTCCGATTACCTCAAGGAGCTGCCACCCGACCGTCGTGCCGCCTTGAGCGAGTTACGCGCCCTCATCCATCGGGTCGCCCCCAAAACGGTCGAGGCCATGCAATACGGGCTGCCCGCCTTTGGCGACCTGTGCGCCCTGGCCTCCCAGAAGAACTACATGTCGCTCTACGTCTGCGGGAGCGACCTCGTGCAGGCGCATTTGGCGCAGTTGGGCAAGGTCAGTTGCGGCAAGGGGTGCATCCGTTTCAAGCGGCTCACCGACCTGAACCTGAGCACGGTGGAGAGTCTGTTGCGGGAGATTGTGAAGCTGCGCAAAGCGGGCATCGGCCCGAGCTGCCGCACATGAGTCCACGCCGCCTAACTTCAACAAGGCGCATGCACCCAACCTTCACTCGCTTAGGCTCGTTTGGCGGGTGATGCGCATCGTTGGGTTCATCCTTTTTTTCACCCAGACCGCCCCGGCACTGGGCCTTGTGGGGCTTCGTCCAGGATCACCGTGCCGAATTTCCGTTCCAACAGAACCTGCCGTTCCGCCGAATCGTGGAAAATCAGCCCCGTGGAAACGATGGCGATGCGGAAGCGGCAGCGGGCGATGTCTTCCGCACCCCGGGTGTTGACGATGTGGCCATGGTGATCCTGCCAGACTATTTTGGAGCTCCACCCACGCCACACCTTCCGGGGAAGTGTCCTCCCAGAGAATTTCGTAGTTCCCCGCAAAGGCGCTTTTGGTCTCGTTGATCGACCCCGGAAAGATCGTCCTTCCAAAATCCGAGGGTATCTGCCATTGGCACCAAGGCCAGCCGGGGGAGGGTGGGGATTCTTAGCAAGGCCGCTTCCACCCATTCACAGAGTCCGATAGCGTCCCCCACCGCAGCGGCCTCCGTCAGCCAACGGCGGCAGCTTTCGTGCTCCTCACTCGACGAAAACGGCCAGAGCATCCAGGCAGACGCTATCAATCCGTGACGATGCGAGCCTGCACGACCCGACCATCTGGTCCAAGACGCGTCACCAACCACTCGGAATCAATGCTGATGAAGCCCCGCTCCATTCCGAGGCGATACACCAGATCCCAGTCGCTGAAGTAGCCGGTGGAAGGCGGCTCGCCGAGCATGGCGACCACCTGCCGGTCGCGTGATGCCGATCGTCTCGGATCAGGCGACGGCGAGCGGGAAGCGTCGATGACAC